>CAZKQS010000017.1:0-14786 GCA_964554985.1 uncultured Thermoplasmatales archaeon
TTTGGAAAATGCTTCTCGCAGGCTAATACAGACTTCATAGTAAGTATTATGCAGGGGAAGGGATTTGAACCCCTGGAGTAAAAAAGTATCTTTTTTTCTATTCCTCTTTACTTTCTAAATAAATTTTTCTTGCACTCATGTGTGGACTAGTAATATGTGTGGCCCAACTAGTTTTATTTTTTATATCCTTATCAGTAATTATATGAACGTCCAGTAAATCGTCTGTATCTATGCCTGTTCTTTCCTTGTTTTCTTTTGCAAATTTTTCTCCTTTTTCTTCAAACCATGCTAAAAGTTTTTCTTTTTGTTCTTCAGTTCCTTTGTGATGAACTATAAAATCTATGTCACTAGCTGGTCCTGCTTCACCAGTTTTTGTACTGCCTACTAGATAAAGTGCTTCAATACCATATATCTCTGGATCTAGTTCTTCAGCTATTTCATCAACTTTTTTCATTCTCCAGCTCCAGTGATCAGGTGGTTTTAAAAAAGCTAGTGCCTCATTAGCTTCTCCATCCATAATTACAGATAAAGACCCTCCATCAACTACCTCATTTGTTTTTACTAGTTTTACCACATTTTCATAATCCTTAAAATCAGGGAATTTTTTTGATAGCTGGTTTTCTGCATTCAAAATTATTTTTTCATTAAAAACTATGTTTGATTCATCTGGATAAAGAGGCAGATATTTTATATCTGCTTCAACTAAATCCTGGAAAAAGTGCGTTCCAAAAGATAATTCTGGTGTGTACTCTCCTTTTTTCTTAGCAATTTCAACAAGAAGTGATGTATTATGTATATCACCATATTTTACAGGAACACCAAGTTTCATATCTCCCCTGCTGCCCCATCTACCAGGACCCATAAGAATGAATTTTCTTCTTGGTAATTTCTGGTTTAATTCATTTACAATTAATGCGACCTTCTGCATCTTTTCAGGTGATTCAAGATCAGAATATTTTTCAGGTGAAACATAGACAATGTACTCTATATTTTCAATTTGGCCGGTTGTAACATATTTATTTGCTGAAAACAGTTTTCTATTATTAGGAATCTTTTTTGGAACAGCTTTTCTTTCAATTCCTCTACCCTGGCTTTGAGGCCTACATTGCAAGAAATAAAAATTTTGTCCATCTGAAGCAAACTCTACATCAACAGGCGTATCAATTTTTTCTTCTAAGATATTTAGAATCCTTTTCATTTTTTCAAGAAAATCAGTTTTTTCAAATAATTTATCAAAAGTAATTACAATATCTTCATTTTTAAAATCTGTTAGAATATTTGGCTGAGATAATCTATCGTTCTTATATACAGAGATTAGTTTATCTACATCTGGAAAAACCTCGGAATGCTCTTTTAAAAACTCAACTGCATCTATTGTTTCTATTGCACCGCTCTTTAGATTTATAACATCCATATAACGAGGCGAATACTGAACTCTTTCTCTAACAAGTGTATTTACATGTAATTCTGGTCTCATGGGAGACACTAAAATAGGATAATCATTACCAACCCTGTCTACTGCTCTAGTCCCAAGACCCGGAACTAGTCTCATCATACCATCCTCTCTTTTAATTCTTGGCGACCATCTAAATTCACTTCTACTAAAAGCAACACCAGCAAATAAAGGAAGATAGTAATCACCAACCTTTTTACCTACAACTTCTTGGATAAGTATTCCCATCTCTTCACTAAATTCAAGTAGGCCTCTTTCTCTTCTATATTCTATTGGGTCTGGCCCAAAGGTAGATGCATATACTTCTGCAACTGCATCCATAAGACTGAATAATCTTTCCTCTTCAGAACCAGTATTTGCAACAAAAAGACTTTTGTATTTACCTGAAAAAGCTGCACCAAAACTATCTTCAAGTAAACTTGATGATCGGACAATTATCGGCCTGCCTTCAAGATCTCTAATTATTCTTCTAAACCCTTCAACTATTTCATTTGAAAAAGTTGCATTTTTAAAGACTTGTTCTAAAAAGGGCTGCTCTTTTCTAATCTGATCAGAATCAAGATATTTAATATGAAATGCTTCATCAAGATCATTATAGTTTATAAATTCACGTAATGTGTCAGAAGTTACATACCAACTTTTTGGAACTGCTATGTCTCTAAGGACATCGTCATTTTCTTTTGCTTCTTCAAGTATTTTTTCAGCTAAAAAAACACCGCTTGTCTTCCCACCAAATTTTCCAGGACCTTGCATAGGGCCTACAACACATTTTAAAAGACTAACAAAATCTGAGAGTTTGATGAAGTTTTTTGCAATATTTACATATTCAAGTCTATCAGTAAAAAATCTTCTGATAAGAGCAGTTCTAATGGTTATTTTATCCTCAGGCGATAATGTCTCTTCTACGTCTTCTTTTTTAAAAAAGCGGTTCAACTCTTCAGTTATTTCAGAAAGGGGCATACCAGGTTTTTGAGAGGTTAAAAGAAGAGGTCTTGCTTTGTCCTGCTTAAGCCATTCTTGAAACATATTTGATATTTCTTCATCTGATAAGGATTCCTTTGCTAGTTCAAATATCTGTTTCTGCAAATGCATTAGAGATTCTAGGTCTTGTCTTGGATTTGGCATGTTTATTCCACACCACTGGCTGTCAGCTGCATTTCTATCAACTGGACAAATGCCACCAAGAAGATTTGTGATTTTTTCATTTTCATGACGGTATAAATAGTAAACCATCTTTCTAGTAATTCTCAAAAGAGTTCTGGGATCAGTTTTTAAAAGTAGATCAATTATTACTTCCCAATCCTGTTTTTTGTTATTTAATACTGATTCTCCAGTAAGTGTCTTCTGATAAATATCAAGTTTTTTTCTCTGCTGTTCTAGTTCCTGCTTGATATTACTTTCACTTACAAAAGTACCTAAAAGATCAGCTATTGCATCAATTAATCTTCTTTCATCAGCTAAAAAGGGACCTTCATCAAGTACTGGTTTTTTTTCAAGATAATATATCTCCAAGGATCCGATTTTTTTATCATCAGAAACAATATTACTTACCTGACTCCATTTTGTTTCTTTAAAATTTTTTGTTTTGAACTCTTTTCCTTTAACTGTTATTCTTGCACATGTTATATTTGGATACTGCCATGCATCCGGAAGTAAAGACAAAATTTTATCAATCGATTCTTCAAAAGAGAGTTTTTTATTTCTAACAATATTTGTTATACTATACAAACAGTTTAATTCTTTAACTCTTTCTTTTAATGCATCGATTTCTTTGGTTTTTTTTGTTTTTTTATTCATTTATATCTTTTCCATTTTTGATTTAGTTAAACTATTAATTATTCTCTCATCACAAATGATTCCTTCACCTTTTTTGCCGTCTACAAGCACTTCTAAAGGTTTTTTTGTTTTTACATGTTTAATATATTCTGTTTCTTCAACTTTTTGTTGTTTTTTAATAAAATCCCAATCTATCTGCTCTGTCTTTTTTGTTATTAGATATACTACTTGCGAGGCTATCATATCATGGAAGAAGTGTGAACCTTGAGAGGGATCAATTGGTCTGTCTTTATATGGTGTTTCAATTATTGTTTTTACTCCAGCTATATTACTCCATATAACAGGTATACCTAGCCATGGATCAGAGGACCCCCACCGCCCTGGCCCTATCAAAATATATGGAGTTTTATTTTCCATTAATTTACCATTGATTTTTTTGATTTGATTAACTACTTCATTTGATTTTGATAAATCAAATTTTTCTTGGTCAACATATACTATATCATAAATATCTTTTTTAATTCCATGACCCAAGATATTTTTACTAGAAACAATTGTATCTTTTTTTGGAATTTTATCAAAATCAATTTCAATTCTTTTTTCAGGTGGAATCATGTTTCTAATCTGTAAGATTACAAGCTCAGACGGAATGCCTTTTTCTTTTGAAATATTAACAGCAAATTCTATTTCAACAGGATAACCTAGTGCAATTTCGCTGATATTTAGCAATAGTTTCAATGCTTTTGCAAGAGGGAGTTCATCATATTGAAGGATTGGCCCAAAATCTACAACTAATGATCCATCATAGATCCCTGGATAAAGACTGTCATCCTGCATTATATAAGTAGATACTATTTTATCTAAAACACCATGTTTTTTTGCAGTATCTAAATCCAGTTTATCTAGAGATGTTTCTTCATTGTAGTTTACAAATTTATATATAGACTGTAAATTTAAAGCATAAAACTTTGTTTGACTGTATTTCATATAGTCTTTAGGTGTTCCAAAAAGTGGTGCTTTTGGTCTTTCTGGACAAAAAGCAAAACTAGCACCTCCATCAACTATTGATTTACCAAGGCCAAGGGCAAGATAGGCAATTCCCTGCTCAGGCTTGCATGGCTCTTGTGGATAATAATTATATGATTTTGCAACACCTGATATTGTTGGATAAAAATATTTATCATGTTTTTCTCCAACTATCTCTTGGATTAAAACAGACATTTTTTCATCGCCGATATTTTTTGTAGTTGATTTAATGTAATCTCTAGCACTTTCAAAATAAGTTGATGCATAAACATATTTGATTGAATTACAGACCTCTTGAAATCTTAAATCTGTCTCCCATGAATCAGTCGGTAAAAGCATTGAAGCATATATTCCTGCAAATGGCTGCATAAGTGAGTCTTCTAACAATCCAGAGGATCTAACAATTAAAGGCCTTCTTGTTTTTTTTATAAAAGATCTTAGATCACCTAAGACTATTGCAGGAATGCTTGATTCCATAAATTTTGAAGAGATTCTTTCATCTGAAAGATTTTGAAAGTTTAGATCTGAAAGATCGTTTTTTTCTAAGAATTTATCAAAGACATCTGTAGTAAGAACTATACTTCTTGGAACAGTTATTTTAAAGTTAGTAAATATATCTTCACTAAAATATTTTGAAATAATTTTTGCTAGAAAAGCTAGGCCTCTAGCTTTACCCCCAAGTGCGCCTTTTCCTATTCTAGATATTTTAACATATGGATCATGTGTTTTTTGTGAAAAGCTTGTAATTGCAGATTGGTTTATTTGATACTTGTAGTCTTCAATTAAATCAAGCAATTTTTCTTTTAATTCATTAAAATTAGAATAAGTAGTTTCAACAGTGTAACACTTTTTTGATAGTTCTTTTTCTCCTAGTGTATTTAGAAATCTAGATATATCCTTGTTTTTAACACATTTTAAAATTGAAGTGCTATCAACATTTTTCAATGCATTTTCTAAATCTTTTATTTTATTTACTTCCAATTTTTTTTCGTCTTTTCCTTCAAATGTAAGTTTATAAGGACCAAGGTTCTCTTCGATAAAATCCTTAATTGTTGAAATCAGAGAATGTGATGTCTTTAAAACAAATTCAGCTTTTTTATTAGAAATCTTTTTTTCATCGATTTTTTCTGAAGATTGTATCAGAATAGGCATATCCTTTTTTACTTCTGTAATTTTATTTGCTAGAGTAATTCCTATCTTTTTTCTTTCATTATTTTTTTCAAGATAGTTATCTGATATGATTATAGATATGTCTTTGTTATATTTTTCATACAATTCTAGTGTTTCTTCATATTCTTTTGTGTGTATAATATATGGTCTTCTCTTGAATCGTCTCGTTTTTTGTTCGCAGCTAAGATCATTATTTATTATTTTTTTCAGGTGATTACATATTTCTTCATGAATTATTGGAATGTAACTTGAATAATGTTGAATTGAATCTTCAACTAAAAATATTATATCCTTTTCATCACTTGGTTTTGAATATTTGAGGTTTATCTTATCTTCTAAATATTCTACAATCGATAGAATTGATTTTCCATCCCCATTCCAGGTAAAAAAACCATCAATCTCTGTTTTTCCACTATTTTTTATTGATCTAAGTCTATTTACATCATTATATAGTAAAAAAATTGGTAAATCTTTTTCTTTTTTGATTTCGTCTGATAATTTTTCAACATCTTTATCTTTTGGTTCATTGAATATTATTATCAGATCATGCTTATCATTTTTAATTTGATCCAGTGCGTCTCGAGCTTTTTCAACATGAGTTATTATTGGAGCTTGTTCTTTATCTGAAAAGGAGCACCATTCAGAAAATAGTGCATTTAGTCTTCCTTCTTCTTCTAATAGAAAATAATCAAAAGATGAACACAAAAGAAGGATTTTATTTACTTTATACTCTCTATAGTTTTTTACAAGGTCATAACATACATCTTCATTTATATCTGTTGAATAACCTGTAATGTTTTTTATTTTGTCTTTTATTCTTTGTTCTTTATCATTCTCAAGCATTTTTTAAAAAGAGTAAAAGAAAAGATGGTTTTAAACCCATCCTCTTAATTTACATGCTTCAGCAACTCTTTGAATTGCTATCATATATGCTGCATCACTAATTCTGAGTTTTTTCTGCTGAGCTAGTTCCCATACTTTGTAAAATGCATCAGTTAGTTTATTATCTAGTTTCCCAAGTGCTTCTTCTTTTGTCCAGTAATAGTTTTGATTGGATTGTACTTGTTCAAAATAGCTGCAAACAACTCCGCCTGAATTTGCAAGAAAATCAGGTATCACTATAACATCATTTTTTACAAGCGTGTTTTCTGCTTCAGGCGTAACTGGCCCATTGGCTCCGCATACTACTATTTTTACACTTGTTTTTATTTTATCTACATTGTCTTTAGTTATTGAATTTTCAAGAGCCGCAGGAATCAAGATATCAACGTTATGTGTGAGCCAGTCTTTTCCATCTAGTCTTTTGTATCCAAGTTTTTCTGCTTTTGTTTTATCAATTGTTCCGAAGCGATCTGTTATTTTTCTAAGTTCCTTTAAATCTATCCCGTCTTCTTTGTAATATGAATATGCTTTTCCATCTTTTTGATCCCAGCATGAAACAGTTACTACTTTTCCACCATATTCAATAAATAGTTCAGCAGCATATTGTGCGACATTTCCAAATCCTTCTATTGCTGCTTTAGTTTCAGTTATATCTATTTTCATTTCTTTTAGTGCTTCTCTTAGTTGATATACAACACCATATCCCGTTGCTTCAGTTCTTCCAAGTGATCCGCCGAGTTCAACTGGTTTTCCGGTAATTACTCCAGGGTATTGTCCGCCGTGTATTGCTTGGTATTCATCCATCATCCAAAGCATATGTTGGCTGTTTGTCATTACATCTGGTGCGGGTACATCTCTTACAGGGCCTATGTCCCGTGCGATCTGTCTTATCCATCCTCTTGATAGTCTTTCTTGTTCTCTTTCAGATAAATCATGCGGGTCGCAAATTACGCCTCCTTTACCGCCTCCCAGAGGGATGTTAGCTACAGCACATTTCCATGTCATCCACATTGCAAGAGCTCTTACGGTATCAGCTGTTTCTTGAGGGTGAAATCTAATTCCTCCTTTTGATGGGCCTCTTGCATCATTGTGCTGTACTCTAAAACCTCTAAAAACTTTTGTAGTTCCATCGTCCATTTTGACAGGTATTGAAAAGTGATATTCTCTAAGTGGAAATCTTAAAAGTTCTCTAGTTGGTTCGTTTAAATCTAGCATACCAGCAATTCTGTCGAATTGTTGTTGAGCCATTTTAAATGGATTGTATCCTTCTTTTGCCATATTTTTTATCCTCCAAATACAAGCAATCCGGCGATAATGGACCACCTATATATAGTCTCCTAATAAAAACTTCGACAATATGTGTAAATTACTTCTATTTTGAATCTTATTCAAAAAAAGTAGAGTGAGGGTTTTAAATTAACCCTTGATCTATCATTGCATCAGCTACTTTTACAAAACCGGCAATATTAGCTCCATTTACATAATTTACAAAGCCACCATCTTTACCATATTTTACACAGGAATCATGTATGCTTTTCATAATTCCTCTAAGTTTTTGGTCAACCTCTTCACGCGACCAGTTCAAACGAAGGCTGTTTTGACTCATTTCAAGACCAGATGTTGCAACACCACCAGCATTAGCTGCTTTACCCGGACCGTAAAGAATCTTATTTTCCATGTAAATATCAATTGCCTCAGGTGTAGATGGCATATTAGCGCCTTCAGTTACACACATACATCCATTGCCCATAAGAGCCTCTGCATCTTCTTTAGATATTTCATTTTGTGTAGCACTTGGAAAAGCAACATCACACTTTATGTTCCATGGTCTTTTACCTGCTTCATATGTAACATCCTTGAATTCCTCGGCATATTCTTTGATTCTTCCTCGTTTTACGTTTTTAAGTTCCATTACATATGCAAGTTTCTTTGAGTCAATTCCATCTGGATCATGTATCATACCAGAAGAATCAGATAAGGTAACAACCTTTCCACCTAACTGAGTTACTTTCTCAGTTGTAAACTGTGCAACATTTCCTGAACCAGATACTGTAACTGTTTTCCCCTTTAATGACTCTTTTTTTGTTTTTAGCATGTTTTGAGCAAAATAAGTTGATCCATATCCTGTTGCTTCAGGTCTAATAAGGCTACCGCCCCATTTCAGACCTTTACCAGTAAGAACACCTGTAAACTCATTTTTTAATTTTCTGTATTGGCCAAACATATAACCAATCTCTCTGCCACCAACGCCAATGTCTCCAGCGGGAACATCAGTATTTGGACCAATATGTCTTGAAAGTTCAGTCATAAAGCTTTGGCAGAATCTCATGACTTCATTGTCAGTTTTTCCTTTAGGGTTAAAATCAGATCCTCCTTTTCCCCCGCCCATTGGAAGGGTTGTTAGACTGTTTTTAAAAATCTGTTCAAAACCCAGGAATTTTAAAATACTTAAATTTACACTAGGATGAAATCGTAGACCTCCTTTGTATGGTCCAATTGCACTGTTAAATTCAACACGATATCCTCTGTTTATGTGTGTTTCTCCTGCATCATCCATCCAAGGTACACGAAACATAATAACTCTTTCAGGTTCAACGATTCTTTCAAGAATTTTGTGTTTTTGATATTTTGGATGTTTTTTTACAAAAGGCATAAGACTTTCAACAACTTCTTCAACTGCTTGATGAAATTCTTTTTGTCCTGAGTCTTTCTGTTTAACTATTTCCATAAAATTTTCAACGTCTTTATCCATAAAATTTACCTCCCAAATTGGGCATTTTTTGTATTATTAATTTATATTAAAACTTTGCCACAAAGATTGTCTTAAAGTGCATTTTTGCTTTGTTTCTTCAACAAATTAGTAAAAATTTGGCCTTGAAATAATGAAAATGCGCTTTCTTAAATATTTAATTAGATTTTAATAATTAAAATTCATTCATGTAGTTGGGAGCAAATAAAATATAATTTTATTGGAGAGAAAAGAATTAATGGGCAATATTTCATATGATAAAGAAAAAGTTTTAGAAACTGTTGAAAAAGAAAACATCTTATTTATTAGATTACAATTTGTTGATATTCTAGGTCTTCCAAAAAATATAGTGATCCCTCCTTCAAGATTGGAAGATGCATTAGAAAAAGGAATACCATTTGATGGATCATCAATTGCTGGATATGCAACAATTGAAGAATCAGATAAAATCGCAAAACCTGATCCAAATAGTTTTGTAATTCTACCTGAAGAAATTGACAAGAGAAAAACAGCAAAGATGAACTGTGATATTTATGAACCTTCAGGAAAACGCTTTGTCGGTGATACTAAATATATTTTAGAAAAAGTTGTAAACAAAGCAAAAAAAATGGGATATATCTTTAACACCGGTCCTGAATGTGAGTTTTTTTTATTTAAAAAAGAAGGCGGCGAATATACAACTACCCCAAATGATGCAGCAGGCTATTTTGATTTATCACATAGGGATCTAGCTGAAGGAGTTCGAGCTGATGTTTCACTTGCATTAAATGCGTTTGGGATTAGTACTTATACTTCTCATCATGAAGTTTCAGATGGTCAACACGAAATAAATTTCAAATATGCTGATGGGCTGACAACAGCAGATAGAGTAATTACCCTAAAATATGTAACAAAAGTAATTGCTCGTAAGCACAATCTACATGCTAGCTTTATGCCTAAACCATTATATGGTAAAGCAGGTAGCGGGATGCACACTCATCTTAGCCTTTTTACAAAAGATAAAAAGAATGCTTTCTATGAAAAAGATGCAAAAAACAATCTAAGTAAAACTGCTATCTATTTTATAGGCGGTCTTTTAAAATATGTTAAAGAAATCACCGCGATACTAAACCCTACAGTCAACTCATATAAGAGACTTGTCCCCGGATACGAAGCACCAACATATATTTCATGGGCTAATAGAAACCGTAGTGCGTTAATTCGAATTCCAACAGGTAGAGGAAACAGCACCCGTTGTGAACTTAGAAACCCTGATCTATCTGGAAATCCCTATCTTCAGTTTGCGGTAATGCTTGCTGCAGGTCTTGATGGTATTAAAAACAAAATAAATCCACCAAAACCTGTTGAAAAAAACATTTATTCTTTATCAAAAAAAGAACGTGAAAAACACAATATCCATCATCTACCAGAAAGCCTAGGTCACGCTATAGGCCTTATGGAAGATAGTAATCTTTTAAAAGAAACCCTCGGAGATCATGTTTTCAACAATTTTTTACATGTAAAAAGAAGTCAGTGGGAAGAGTATAGAACCCAAGTAACGCCCTGGGAACTTAATAAGTATCTGCCAATTCTTTAAAAAGTGCTAAATTTTAACTTTAATCCAAAAAAATTTATTGTTTAATAGTTCCAAAGTTAAACAAACCTTATAAATAATATTTTTATTTCATTTTTGAGGGCATAAAAAAAATGGGATTTACGATACAAGTTGTAAGTAATACTCCTCTAGTTGGAGAAGAAGACCCAAAGATTGTTGCAAAAAAATTTTTCGAGCAAATCGGATATCTATCAAAAGGATCAGATCCTGAAATACCATACAAAATATTTGCTGATTTTTTCTTGTCACACCCAAACAAGGCATGGTATGTTGAAGAGATATCCAACAAATTAAAGACTTCAAAGCCTACCATATACAGACATTTAAATAAACTAAAAGGTCTTGATATTTTAGAGGAGGTTCAAGTTGTTGATGAAAGTTCACAGCAGAGTAAAAAGGCATATAAACTTAGATATGGAAATCTTGAAAAAGCGTGGAATTTTGTAGAGGCTCACCTTAAAGTAGCAATAGAGAATTACGGTAAAACCGTTGAGCATCTCCAAAAGCTTATTGATAAAGAAAACAAGGTGTAAATATATGGATAAGGAAAAAATGGAATTAACTGAAGGATCTGAATATAAAATTTCTTCACTAGGAACAAAAGAAAAACTGATTGAAACAGAAGGCGTGTTTAAAGGTTTTATTTCAGTTGGTGTTGATGGAACTGGAATATTGATGGAATTAGGTGATGCACATAACGATATGAAAGGAAGAATCAGAATTGTTCCACTGCATGCAATCCTTCTAATAGATATTTTAAGTGCCAAAGAAAACCATGACAAAGAGGACGATAAGGGAATGTCTCACTACGTAGGTTAATTATAATCTACTTTATTTTTATATTTAAATATATTTTTCATTAAATTTTTATATTAGCTGATGCTTTCTATTGTTTAGGAGAATATGGCCAATCATAAAAAACCCATAATTCATCTAGAACGTGTTTCTAAAAAATATGATGAATATGGTGTTGTTGTAAAAGCACTTGATAATTTATCTCTTGATATTTATCCAGGTGAGTTTGTTTCAATAGTTGGTCCATCTGGATGTGGTAAATCTACTCTTCTTCACTGCATGGGGGTACTTGATAGACCAACTTCAGGCAAAATTAGAATTGATGGAAAAGATACATCAAAAATAAGTGGAAAAGAAATTGCTCTTTTTCGTGGTCAAAAACTAGGTTTTGTATTCCAAAATTATAATCTTATCCCACGGCTTACTGTTCTTGAAAACGTAGTTTTACCAGGTCTTATAATGAAAAAAGACCCTGTAGAATTAGAAGAAAAAGCAAGCTCCTTACTAAAAGAAACAGGTATTTTACATAGAGCTGAACATAAAGGAATTCATTTGTCAGGTGGAGAACAGCAGAGAGTAGCTATTGCTCGTGCTCTGATAAATGATCCAGTTATGCTTCTTGCTGATGAACCAACTGGCGCACTTGATTCAGATAGCAGCGGGGAAATTATGAACATTCTTCTAAGGATTAATAAAAAAAGAGGTGCAACTAGTGTATTTGTCTCCCACGACATAGATATAGCTAGTTACAGTAGAAGAACTATTGCACTAAAAGACGGAAGAGTAGTAGGCGATACAAAGGATAAGAACTGTAATTTTGAAAAAGTAATCAAGAGTTTTAGAAAAAATTTCAAGGATGGATAAATTTGGGAGTCAGTAGAAAACTTGCAATAGGTGAACTCAAGGACCATAAGAGAATATATGCAATAATTGTTCTAGTAATAGCTCTGACAATGACTTCGTTTATGCTTGAAAATGCTTACCTTAATTATATGATGCAAGTAGTTGATGATACAACAAAACTTGTCACATCAGATGCTGTTATTGTTGATCCTAGTAGTAACTTAAGAGACTTATATGGAACTGAACCTGAACTTAAAAACGCAGGCGAGATTGCAAGAAGAATAGAAAGTGAATTGTCAGGATATCAAACAAGTATCAGAGTTACTGCTCAAGGAACCTATGGTTTGGGTGCTGAAGGGGAGGCCGTAGATGGTTGTACAATTCAAGGAATAGACGCTGAAAAAGAAAACCGGATTTCAGGGATCGAAGAAAAAATTGTAAAGGGGAGATATTTTAGGGAGGATGATTCAATTCTTAGAGGTCATACTCCCTTATATATAGAAATAGAAGGTCCTGGTGATCTACCAAATTTTGTATATGGAACTGGTGAAAGACTTCTTGAAGATGACGAGCCTTATCCTGTTATAGTTGGTGCAACAGCTGCAAAGATGCATCCTTCTGTCGAAGTTGGAAAAACTTTTGGTCTAACATTGAGTGTTTCAGGTAAAGAATCAAGTTATGCCACAATTAATGTAAAAGTAATTGGCCTATATGAAAGTGGAACGCCCACCCTTGATGCTTTAATGTGGTTTATGCATGCTGATTCTCTTCGTGAAATTAAAAGATATGGCGATGTAGATGGCAAAGACTGGCATGTACCTGGAGTTGGTACTTTTAGAGGATATAGTCCAATTACTGTTGATAGAGATAGAGGAGATGTGGTAATTGTTAAAGCACCCGAGCCGCTTCATCAGTTAAACCCGATTTCGCATGCTCAAGGCGTGACTAATACACTCAATAATCTTTTCCCAGAATTAGATGTTTATAACTGGCATGATTTTTTAGTTTATATTGCTGGTAGCATGCAGGATGTTGTAACAATAATGCTGTGGGGAAGTATTGGAATAACATTATTTTTGTGTGGTGCAGCAATAAAATATGTAATGGACTCAATTATTATTAGAAAAACTCGTGAGATAGGAAGCTTAAAAGCATTTGGGGCTAGGGACAGAGTGGTTTTTAAGATCTTTTTATACCAGGGTCTTATAATTGGATTAGTTGCTGGACTTTTAGGAATTGCTTTTTCACTTTTAGTCATGAACTTGGTAAACTGGTATGGCCTTAGCGTAGAGTTTATTGCAGGAACTCAACTTCAGATTGGTTTTGTTGTGAATTGGTTAACACTTGCAATAGCACTTATTTTGCCTGTTACATTAAGCGTTCTAGCTGCTGCAATTCCAGCGAAAAAAGCAAGTATGTTATCGCCTGTTGAAGCTTTAAGAAAAGGTGAATTGTCACTATAGTTTTAATAATCAAAATCTCAAATGCAGGATAAGAAATTTGAAAATCAGAAGCAAATATTCTGACATTTTAACAGATTGTTTTTAAATAATATAAGATTAAATTCTAAATAATGGAAGAACAGTAAAAATGATAAAAAAGAACTCTATTACCCCACTGACAATGCGCCTAAAGAAAAAGATAAACAAAAGTAGATTCATCGAACTAGATTTTCTCAGAGGATTTGCTATAACTCATATGATAATACTACATCTTCTATGGGATCTAGATTACTATAATATACTTCCAACAAATAGTCTGATTCAAAACACTAACATACTTGTCCAAGTAATATTTTTTACAATAGTTGGAATATGCCTTGCTATAACATTCAATAAAAAGAAAGATAAACCAAAAACATTCTACAAACATCTAGTAAAACGAGGTCTTTGGATTTTTTCACTTGGTCTTGTTTTAACTGCAGTAACCCTAGTTTTTATGCCAGATAGACCTATACTATTTGGTGTCCTTCACTGCATTGGAATATGTATAATTCTAAGTATTCCATTCTTAAAATTATCTGAATATAACTACCCAATAGCCCTATCAATGATAATACTTGGAATAGTACTTGGCTCATTTACCATACAAAACGCAAATATATTACACTTAGTTGTAGGGCTCCACCCCGCAAATATCTGGGCATATACAATTGATTATTTCCCAATTTTTCCATGGCTTGGTGTAACACTACTTGGAATCTCTATTGGAAATGTCTTATACAAAGATAATAAAAGAAACTTTCATATGCCAGATATTTCACAGTATTTACCAGTAAAAGCAATTGCTTTTCTTGGAAAAAGGAGTCTTGCAATATACTTAGTCCATCAACCAGCAATAGTAGGAATGATAACGCTCTACACCTTATTATAAAAACAAATATATTTTAATTATTTTTTTTGAAAAAATTGTAAAACTTTATTTACCCAAAACGTTATGTGTGTTTGGGGGAATTTGGTGGACCAAATATTCTGGGTAAAGGATGGGTCTTCCATTAC
>CAZKQS010000018.1:0-14736 GCA_964554985.1 uncultured Thermoplasmatales archaeon
AGTAGCAAAAAAGACTTTAAATGGTTTTATCAAAAATAAGCTTGATAGATTCTCTGATTTAAGAAATGATCCAACAAAAGATTTTGTTTCAAATCTAAGTCCATATCTGCATTTTGGCCAGATTTCACCTGTTTATATCGCACTTAAAATAAATGAAACAAATTCGCAAGGTAAAGATGCTTTTTTAGAAGAATTGATAGTTCGAAGAGAGCTTTCCATAAATTATGTCTTCTACAATAAAAAATATGACTCAATTGAAGGTATACCAGATTGGGCAAAAAAAACTTTAGAAAAACATGAGAAAGATAAGAGAGAGTATATCTATAATTTAGATGAATTTGAAAATGGAGAAACTCATGATCAATACTGGAATGCAGCGCAAATTCAAATGATTAAGACTGGAAAAATGCATGGCTATATGAGAATGTATTGGGGTAAAAAAATTATTGAATGGACAAAGAGTCCAAAAAAAGCATTTGATATAGCAATTTATTTGAACAATAAATATGAACTTGATGGAAGAGATCCAAATGCCTATACAGGTGTAGCATGGTGTTTTGGAAAACATGATCGTGCATGGAAAGAAAGAGATATCTTTGGAAAAGTTAGATATATGAATTATAAGGGTCTTGAAAGAAAATTTGATATTGCGTCTTATTCAAAGAAATATAAATAGAAATCTAAGAGATTATTCTTTTGATTTCTTTAGAAAAATCCAAAATATCTTTTTCTTTAGTATTAAAAGAACACATAAATCGTACAATATTTTCTTTTTCATCAAAAACATGGAAAAAATATTTTTTCAATAGTTTTTTGTTATATTTTTTATCAAACTTTGCAAAAATCTCGTTTCCCTGTACTTTTTGCGTAATTTTTAGATCATTAATATCTTTAATTTCTTCATATAAAAGTTTAGACATACTGTTTGCATGTTTTGCATTTTCTAACCATAAATCATTTTCAAAAAAAGCGTTGAACTGTGCAGATATATAACGCATTTTTGATGTAAGATGCATGCCCTGTTTTCTATATAGTTCAAAGTTTTTAGATAATTTTTTGTCAAAAAATATTACTGCATCACCAAACATCATTCCGTTTTTTGTACCGCCAAAAGACAGGATATCTACGCCAGCATCTTTAGTGATATCTGATAGATCTGAATTTAGATAAGCTGCTGCGTTACAAAGCCTTGCGCCATCCATATGAAGAATCATATCATTTTTATGAACAAATGTTGAAAGATCTCTTATTTCTTTTTGAGTATAAGTGGTTCCAAGTTCAGATACTTGAGTGATTGAGACAACCATAGGTTGGGCCATATGAACATCACCAGTTCCTACTATATGTGGTTTAATCAAATCTGGTGTTAGTTTACCGTCTGTTGTTTTTATTGTTTCAATTTTACAGCCTAAAAATTTTTCAGGGCCACAGCATTCGTGAACATTAAGATGAGCAGTTTTTGGACATATTATTGAATTAAAAGAGTTAGTTGCTGCTTTTAAACCAAGAATATTTGCTGCTGTACCATTACCTACAAAATAGACACATATGTCCTTGCCAAATATTTTTTTAAATTTTCCTATGGCTTTTTTAGTGTATTCATCATCGCCATAAGCAAGGGAAAAACCATTATTGACAGAATTTATTTCTTCCATTATTTTTTCATGTACCCCAGAGTGATTATCTGAACCAAATTCATAATTGATTTTCATTATTTATTTCAATATTATAGATTACTTAAAACTTTTTATGAAATTATTTTTCTAAAAATCGCAAAAAGATATAAATATCATTAGATCATGCGCAAAAATAGTTAAAAGGAACAGATAGGGATTTCAGATCTATAAATAGTAGGTATGAAGTTTTTGTTCCTTTTAAAAAACTAAATCTCCTCTAATGGATTTGAGGAGGCAAATGGCTATGAAAGGAAAAGTTAAATGGTACGATTTAAGGAAAGGATACGGTTTTATTGAAGTCGAAGGTCAAGACGATGATATCTTTATCCATAGATCTTCACTTCCTGAAGGAGTAACTTATCTCAAGGAAGAAGATGAAGTGGAATTTGAAGTAGAGGACACTGAGAGAGGCCCTAAAGCGATTAATGTAAAAAAATTATGAGGAAAAAATATGAAAAGTGTAGAAAAAGGCGATAAAGTAAAAGTTGAGTATACTGGTAAACTAGAGGATGGAACAATTTTTGATAGTTCAGAAAAACATGGTGCTCCACTAGAGTTTGAAGTTGGAGCCGGCCAAGTAATTAGTGGTTTTGATGAAGCACTTGTTGGTATGAAAAAAGATGAAGAAAAAAAGGTAACACTTAAACCAGAACAAGCTTACGGTCAGAGAAACCCTGAACTTTTAAAGGATATTCCAAAAGAATCATTTCCACAGGATCAAGAAATTAAACAAGGTATGGTATTTATGATGAAGGTTCCTGATGGAAGACAATTTCCTGCAGTTATTTCTGAAGTAAAAGAAAGTGCGGTAACAGTTGATTTGAATCCGCCGCTTGCTGGAAAAACTCTTGTATTTGAAATTAAACTTTTAGAAATTGCAAGTTAAAAATAATATTTTTTTTAATTTTTTTTATTGTTTAACTTCTTGTTCAGCTTTTTTAAGTTCTTCCTGCATCATTTTATCAAGTTTTTTGTCAATGCCTTGTTCTTTAGCTATATCCTGCATACTTGTAATGATATTTTCCCAAAATACCTGCTGGGAACAGGCATAATCCCACATCTCTAAACGTTGTCCGCCATCAACTTTTTTGAATTCTTCAAGAAGACCTTTTTTCCCTTCTTCATCCATTTTTTTATGCCTCCTTTTTTTCTTTTGCTGCTCTTTGTTGTTTAAGAATATTGATTCTTGCTATTTTTGACATATTATCCATTATTTCATCCCATAGTGCTTGTTGGTCGAGTGCAAAAAACCACATGTCCATTTTTTGATTTATATCAGCCTTTTCGAAGTCTTTAAGAAATGCTTTTTTATCTTTTTCATCCATATTTTTTCCCAGCCTAGGTTACATAAATCTTATCAAAAAATAAATCATTTCTTAGTATTTAAAACTAAATACTAAACATATTTATAATAGAAAAAATAAGACTAAAATCTCATTTTTTTAATGAATATACAGTCCACCGTTTACATTAATTGTTTCTCCAGTAATATATTTTGACAGATTTGATGCAAGGAATAGACAAGCTCCTGCAATGTCTTCAGGTTTACCTAATCTATCGAGTGGTACCTCATTTGCTCTTTTCTTTCTTTTTTCTTCAGTGTAATCAGAGATTATATCTGTATCAATTGTACCTGGTGCTACAGCATTTACTAGAATTTTTTTATCTGCAAGTTCCAAAGCTAGACTTCTCATAAGACCAAGTTGGCCTGCTTTTGATGTTGCATAATCTGAGCCATGTGATGATCCACGGAAAGCTAGTTGAGAAGATATAAAAATAATCCTTGAGTTTTTTGTCATATAGGGCAGTACTTCTTTACACATATTATATGATCCATTTAGATTAACAGATAACACTTTATCCCATGTTTTATAAGGTTGGTCTTCAAAACTATTTCTAAAATATATTCCAGCGTTGTTTACTAGAATATCAATGTTTTTCTTTTTTTTAGTAAAAGTGTTTACTATTTCTTTTACATCGTCTATTTTTGATACATCTCCTTTGAGAAGGGTTCCATCTCCACCTTTTTCTCGTACTTTTTTTAATGTATCTAAAGCTTCTTTTTTGTTTGAAACATAGTTTATTCCAACAAAACAATTGTTTTCAGCAAACTTAATTGCAATTCCTTTTCCAATACCTCTAGATGCACCAGTAATTATAGCAGTTTTATTTTTAAGCATGATATTCTCTCAAAGAATAGAGAACAATCTTTGTTAATAACTTTTTTTGTTTAATATTTTTTAATACTTTCAATGCACCCACATTTAGTTTTTTAAGCCTGAAAAGTAATTATAATTTTCCACAAAAAACTTTGTTAGGGGGAAAAATAAAATTGAAAACAGCGATATATAAAAATAAACTACAAAAAAATTTAGAAAATGATTTAATAAAAACAGTTCTGAAACCAGATATAATAGTAGAATCTGGAATTAAAAAACTAGATGATTTGATAGGTGGTTTTAAAGCAGGGGAGATAACAGTTATAGGTGGAAATAGTAACCTTAAATGTGATATACCAAACAGAGTTTGTGTAAACACCTATAAAACATTTACAGAGGATTCAGTCTATATAGATGGTGGGATGCAGGTCGATCCATATAAGATAGTAAAATATGCAAAACAAATGGAGATTAAGCCAAAGGAGATGCTAAAACATCTTCACATAAGTAGAGCTTTTACAGTCTATCAGATGTCGACTCTTATCTATGATATGCTTGAACCTATATTAGAAAGATACAGACCAAGGACTCTTGTTATTTCTAAATATCCAGTTTTATATTTAGATAGTGATGTAGAAAAAAAAGAGGCACAAACTCTTCTTAGAAATAATATAGCCTATCTTAAGAAACTTACAAAAAAATATAATCTTATAACCGTTCTTACAAAATCTGATTCAAGTTTTGTTTCAAATAATGGAAAAGTAAATTGTATAATTAATGAAAATGCTGACGAAGTAATCGATATAACAAATAAAGAAAAATATATAGAGATAAATCTAAAAAAAGATGATTTAAAAGTAGAGATATATAAAGGTCTAAAGAACCAAATGTTTCTATCTGATTTTGGGATGGTGACCTAGATGGGTCGCACTGTTCCTTCTTTTAGAAACGTAATTGAATCATTTGGATGGGAATGGAACGATTTTAAAAGAGCACTTAGAGATATTGATAAAAAAGCTTTTGATGAACTCATGAATCATGCCCGAAGACATGCGGCTGCAGGAACAAATATGGCTAATCCTGCTCCTTTTGAACCAGTTGTAATGAGCATCCTCTTAGAACATGAAAAAACACTTAGAAAATTAAGAGAAAATGCTGAAAGGAAACATTCTTGATTGTTACCCAGAATATAATAAAAATACTATGGTTATTTGGCTTTCAGACAAAAACAAAGCCTACATGATAAAAGAAAGATATGAACCAAGCTTTTATGTGAACTCCTCTAAAGAAAATCTATATCTTCTTTCTTCAATGCTAAACAACCATCACTTTGTAAAAAAAATTAATTTTACATTCAAAAGAACAGATCTTTTTTCAAAAAAAGAAAAAATAGTTCTTGAGGTTTTTCCAAAAAATATTGGATTATTTAAAAAAACAGCTGAATTAATTGATAGATGGGGTGGTTTTTACAAACATAGTCTTTTCAATGTTGATATAAGATTTTCTACTAGATTTCTAGAAGAAAAAAATGTTTTTTTTAATGCACAGGTAAAATACAATAATAAAACCTTTTTTTGTAATGAAGATCAGTGGAGTACAAAATACAATCTTCCAGATTATAAAAAAATATTTCTTGATGCAAAACAAAAACAGACCAGTAAAAAATCTTCTTTTGATATTCCTGTGTCTTCGGTTCTTATTGGTAACTATATAATTGCTGAAGAAAACGAGATAGATACTTTACTTTCTGCAATAAATTTTATAAGAAAAACAGATCCGGATATAATTATAACAAAAAATGGAGATAGTTTTTTACTTCCATATCTTTTTTACAGGGCAAAAAAACGTGGCATATCTCACCTTTTCAATCTTGGTAGAGAAAAACAAAATAATAATCCCTCTAAAAAAGAAAAATCATATTTCAGTTATGGAAAAATAATATATCGCCCTCCTTTCTATATTTTAAAAGGCCGTATTCATATAGATAAGAGTAATTATTTTTTTTATGGTGAAAGTGGATTTTACGGACTTCTTGATATTTCAAGATGTTCAAACATCCCACTGCAACTTTTATCAAGACTTGGCCCGGGTACTGCAATAAGCCAAATCCAGGTAAATAAAGCAATTAAAAGAGGATATCTAGTTCCATGGAAAAAAAACATACCTGAAACATGGAAAAATGGTATGGATCTACTTACATCTGATAGAGGCGGCATTATACTTGAACCAAAAACAGGGATACATGAAGATATAATAGAACTTGATTTTTCTTCTCTTTATCCAAATATAATGCTGAACTATAATATTAGCCCTGAAACAATTCTATGTGATTGTTGTAAAAAAGATGGAATCATTGTTCCTCAACTTGGATATCATATATGTGCAAAAAAACAAGGATTGATTCCTGAAGTGTTAAAACCTATAATTCACAGGAGATTTTTTTATAAGGCTAGATCTAAAAACAAAAAATATGATAAAAACAAGTATTATGAAATGCAGACTGCTTGGAAATGGGTTCTTCTAGTGTGTTTTGGGTATACAGGATATAAAAATGCTAGATATGGTAGAATCGAGTGTCATGAAAGTATTACTGCTTTTAGTAGAGATATACTTTTAAAAGCAATTAGAGTTTCAGAAGAAAATAACTATAAAGTACTACATGGAATTATTGATTCATTGTGGGTTAAACCTCAAAAAAACTGTACTAAACCTATTTCTCTTTCTCGTAAGATAAGCAATAAGACAGGAATACGGATGGATATCGAGGGGCATTATAAGTGGATTGTATTTCTACCATGTAAAAATAACAATATTGGTGCATTAAATAGATACTATGGATTGTTTGATAATGGTGAAATAAAGATAAGAGGTATAGAACTAAGGCAGCATAGTACACCTATTTTTCTAAAAGATTTACAAAAAGAGATATTGGATCTTTTTTCAAAAGCAGATAATAAAAAAGAATTTTTAGATCTTATCCCTTTTTCTATTGAGATCATTAAAAAATATGCTAAAAAAATAATCAATCTGGATTTAGAACCTAAAACTTTGCTTTTTAAATCACATATTTCACGAAATTTATCTGCATATAAAGTAAATACAATTGTTAAATCTGCTTTGATGCAGTACAAAGAGCAGGACATAAATTTTGAACCTGGACAATGTATTAGATACCTAGTTACAGATCAGAAATCAAAGAATTATAAAAAAAGAGTAACAGTAGATTTTTTAGTTGATGAAACTGTAAAAATAGATATTGATTTTTATCTAAAGGAAATAGCAAAATGCGCTGAGAGCATTTTGATTCCTTTTGATTATTCTAAAGGAAAGATTGAGAAAATTCTTCTAAAAATTAAAAAAAGAGAGATGTGTAATGTATCCATTTTACCTAGAACTTGAGCTAACTAAGCCGGTAATCGACTACTTTAAACAAAAAGACTATACTATAAAAAAAGAGATAAAAATAGGGTTTAATATCGCAGATTTAGTCTGTTTTAAGCAAAAAGAGGTAATATCAGTTGAACTAAAACTAAAAAACTGGAAAAAAGCAATTGTTCAAGCAAAAAACTATCAGCTAGGTTCAGATTATGCATATATTGCGTTTCCATCGATGAAATCACACAATGTTTTAAAAAAAGCAGAACATATATTAAAAAAAGAAGGAATAGGTTTACTTGTCATAAACGAGAAAAATTCAGAGGTAAAAGAAGTTATAAAACCTTTAAAATCAAAAAGAAAGATTGCAAGTATTACAATTAACGAAATTAAAAAAAGAAGGAAAAAAAGGCACCATAAGTTTTAAAACAGAGCTTTAATTGCCTAAATGGAAAAGAAAGTAAAAAGAAAAGGTGAATTAATGACTAAAAGTAATATAGTACTACCTGGAGATAAGGTATCAACTTCTGAAGAATTATTGCCTGGTGAAAATACATATGAAGAAGAAGGAATTATCCGCTCAACAATATTTGGTGAATACCTAATCGATAGTAAACACAGAAAAGCAAATGTTAAACCTTTAACTAGCACTCCTGTAAGTGTTCAAAAAGGAGATACTATTCTTGCTGAGGTAAGAATGGTTAGATCAAATATGATAATTGCAGAAGTAATGCATGTGATTGGTAAAAAAAGACCAATATCAGGAGATACAAACGGTACAATAAAAGTATCTGAAATATCAAAGGCATATGTAAAGGACCCTGCAACAGAATTTTCCCCCGGCGACATTATAAGAGGTAAAGTTTTTCAAGTTAAACCAAGCATTCAGATTACTACAAAGGGAAAAGAAAATGGTGTAATAAAAGCAGTATGCTCAAAATGCAGACATCCTTTAGAAAAAAAAGGCAAACTCCTTGAATGCACGAACTGTAACAATAAAGAAAGAAGAAACACAGCTATAGATTATGGTAATTACGATATTAAAAAATTATAAATTTCATAGGAAGTTGATGGCAAAATGGAATTGAAAAAAATAAAAAAAACCAAAAAAGAACTTGAAATTGAAATCAAATACGAAAATGCAACTTTGCTTAATCCTATCACTGAGGCTCTATTACAAAATGATGATGTTGATTATGCTTCTTATATATCAGAGCATCCTGAAGCAAAAAAAAGAACACTTTATATTCGAGTTAAAAAAGGCGATCCACTAGATATCCTTAAAAAATCAGTTAAAGACTTAGAAAATGAAATAAAAAAATTCTCAAAAGATTTTAAGACAAAAACTAAGAGTAAAAAATAAATGAATGTTTTAGAAGCTGAAAAAAAAGTAGGCATAGAGACTTTCTATACAAATTTTAGAGGTGTAAAGGGAAAACTTAGAACTATTCCTCAAGATTTTAATGTAAAAGAAATTTTTTCATATCCAAAAAAAGAAAAAGGAAAATTTACAATAGCTGAAGTAACCTCAATAAATTGGGAGACAAACAGACTTATTAGAGATTTATCAAACAAGTTACATATATCAAGACAAAGGATAAATTTTGCTGGAACTAAAGACAAAAGAGCAAAAACAACGCAACTACTATCTTTTTATAAAGTAAAACCTGAAAAAATTAAAGAGATAAAACTAAGTGATGTTCAAATAGAAAATATTTATCAGTCAAATACACCAGTTAAAATTGGAAGACTAAAAGGAAATCTTTTTAAAATAAAAATCAGGAATATCAAAAAGGATTTAACAAAAAAAGAAGTTGAAGATATTTCCAAGGATTTAAAAGAAAAAAAGGTTTTTCCAAATTTTTTTGGGATACAAAGATTCGGATCAATTAGACCTATTACACATATTGTAGGTAAATATCTAGTTAAAGGAGATATCAAAAAAGCTGTAATGACATATATAGCTAATCCAACAGATGATGAAAATAAAGAAACATATGATTTAAGAAAAAAACTCGAGGAAACAAAAGATTATTCCTGGGCTCTTAAAAACTATCCAGATACTTTAAACTTTGAAAAAGCAATTCTAAATAAACTAGTAGAAAAACCAAATGATTATGCTGAAGCATTAAAAGAACTACCTAAAAACCTTCTAACAATGTTTGTATATGCTTATCAGTCATATCTTTTTAACAAGATACTAAGTAAAAGAATTGAGAAAAACATACCTATTGATAAAGCAATAGTAGGGGATATAATTCTACCTGTGAGAAATAATGAAATCTCTGAAGAAGAAATAATTGTTAAAAGACATAATCTTGATAAAATAAATAAACAGATTTCAAAAAACAAAGCCTATGTAAGTTGTGTTTTAATTGGAACTGATTCAATTTTTTCTAAAGGAAAAATGGGTGAAATCGAACATTCTGTTATCGATCAAGAAAAAATCGATCTAAGAGATTTTATAATACCAGAACTTCCATTTATTTCTAGTAGTGGTCTTAGAAGACCGATTTCATCTGAATATAAGAATTTTAATTTAGAGTTAATAAGAGATGATATTGATTCAAATAAAAAAATGATGAATGTAGACTTTTCCCTAAAAAAAGGATGTTATGCTACCTCTTTTTTAAGAGAGATTATGAAAGCAGAAAATATTAGAGATTACTAGCTGATTATTAATGGAAATAATTTTAATAGTCTTTTCTTATTAGGGATGTCGTTATCTTAAACATATATTAATTTGGTGTAAAAATGATAAAGTCACCTCCACAAAAATACAAACCTGTTCAGGTAGAAGAAAAAGTTATTAAGTTTTGGGAAGAAAACAATATTTTCAAAAAATCAATTGAACAAAGAAAGAACAATAAACCATATGTTTTTTTAGAGGGTCCTCCCACTGCAAATGGAATGCCTCATCCAGGACACATTCTAACTAGAGTCATGAAAGATTTAATTCTTAGATACCAGACTATGAATGGACATTATATACTTAGAAAAGCTGGTTGGGATACTCACGGTCTACCTGTAGAAATAGAAGTTGAAAAAAAATTAGGTCTTGAAGATAAACAAGCTGTTGAAGAATATGGAATAAATAAATTTATTGAAGAATGTAAAAAAAGTGTTTTTAAATATGAACATGTATGGGTTGAAATGACCAAAAGAATAGGCTTTTGGCTTGATATGGATAACCCATATATAACACTAAAAAATGATTATATTGAATCTGTATGGTGGTCCCTTAAAAAAGCATGGGAAAAAAAGTTACTTTATAAAGGCCATAAAGTAGTGCCATATTGTCCGCGTTGCGGTACAGCACTTTCAGCTCATGAAATAAGTCAGGGATATAAAGAAGTTAAAGATCCATCAATTTTCATTAAGTTTAAAGTAAAGAATAAAGACGAATATTTACTTGCATGGACTACAACTCCATGGACACTTATTTCAAATGTTGCACTAGCAGTACACCCTGATGAATTATACATAAAAATCAGATATAAAAACCAAGTTTATATTCTAGCTGAGGATAGAGCAGGTAGCATTCTTAAAGGTGAAGAATATCAAATAATCGATGGTTTCAAAGGTAAAGAACTAGAAAAATTAGAATACGAACCATTATTTGATTATTCAAATCCAGACAAAAAAGCATGGTATGTTGTTTTAGCCGATTTTGTAACAATGGATGACGGTACAGGGATAGTTCATATTGCGCCAGCATTTGGTGAGGATGATTATCTAGTAGGAAAAAAATATGATTTGCCTGTAATTCAACTTGTTAAACTAGATGGCACTTTTCCTGAGGTAGTTGAACCATGGAAAGGCCAATTTGTAAAAGATGCAGATTCAAGTATTATTGAAAATCTTGAAGAAAGGGGACTTCTTGAAGGCGTACACGAATATACTCATGATTATCCCTTCTGCTGGAGATGTAATTCGCCATTGCTCTATTATGCTATGGAATCCTGGTTTATAGGTATGAAAAAAGTTCAGGATTCACTTATTAAAAATAACAATAATATTAACTGGCATCCAAAGCATCTTCAACAAGGAAGATTTGGAGCATTTATTAATGATGTGAAAGACTGGGCCCTATCCCGAAAGAGATACTGGGGTACACCATTACCTATCTGGAGATGTAAAAACAAAAAGTGTAAACATGAGATATGTATAGGTGGAGTAGATGAACTTAGAAAACTAAGTGAAAATTTCCCAGATGATTATGATCTACATAAACCTCTTGTAGATGAACTAAAAATAAAATGTCCTAAATGTAACAAATATATGGCTAGAGAAGAAGAAGTAATTGACTGCTGGTATGATTCAGGTTCTGCTTTCTTTGCACAGTGGCATTATCCATTTGAAAACAAAGATGAGTTCAAACAAAATTTTCCAGTTGATTTTATATCTGAAGCACTTGATCAGACACGAGGCTGGTTTTATTCGCTTCTGGCGATATCAACATTTCTATTTGATGAAAGATCATATAAAAACGTTTTAACAATGGGTCTTGTTCTTGATGAAAACAATCAAAAAATGAGTAAAAGCAAGAGAAACTATGTTGATCCTAATATTATACTAGACAAAGAAGGTGCCGATGCCCTTAGATGGTATTTGATGTCTGCAAATGCTCCGTGGGCAAGTACAAGGTTTTATGAAAAAGCAGTAAAAGAGACTCTTGGTAAGTTTATTTTAACTCTATGGAACTCATATAATTTTTTTACAACCTATGCAGCACTTGATAAGTTTGATATAAGGAAAAATAAAATAGCATTTGAGAAAAGACAGCCTATAGATAAATGGATCCTCAGTAAATATAACAAGTTGATCAAAACTGTGAAAAAACATATCAAAAAATTTGAGGTTCATAAAGCAGCAAGGAATGTAGAGAATTTTATAATTGAAGATTTTAGTAACTGGTATCTTCGCAGATCAAGGAAAAGACTCTGGACGGAGGAAAAAACCGAAGATAAATTTGCAGCTTATTCAACTATGTATGAAATATTTTTAGGAATATCAAAACTTATTGCTCCATTTGTGCCGTTTATTACTGAAGAAATATATCAGAATTTAAAAACAGACGAAATGCCTGAGAGTATACATCTATGTGATTATGAAGAAATGGAAGAAAAAATAATAAATGAAGATCTTGAAGAAGGAATGACAAAGATTAGAGCTTTAGTAGAAGTTGGTAGAGCACTGCGTTCAAAAATTGGAATAAAAGTAAGATATCCTCTCTTCTCTGCAACAGTTGTATGTAAAAAAGAAACAGAGGATTTGATTAAAGATTTACTTGATTTACTAAACGAAGAGATTAATGTTAAAAATATTTCTTTTAAAAGAGATAGTTCAGAATTTATGCAAGAAGAATATTCCCCAGATTATAAAAAACTAGGGCCAAAATATAAGTCAGATGCAAAAAAAGTGATTGATAAAATAGAAAAAATTGACAAAGGTGAAATCAAAAAAATACTTGAGAAAGAAAATAAGATCACATTAAATTTTAATGATAAAGAATATGAATTAAATAAACAAGATTTCAAAATAACTAAAAAAGAAAAAGAAAACATTGCAAGAACAGAAACTGAAGATGCAGTTTTGTTTTTAGATACAAATCTAACAAAAGAACTTGAAGCAGAAGGTTTTTCAAGAGAGATTGTTAGAAGAATACAGTCTATGAGAAAAGAACTAGATTTGGATGTTGAAGAAAAAATTGAAACAGAGATACATCTAGATTCAGAAAAAGTAGGATATCTAAAAAGATGGATAGATTATATCAAGGTAGAAACAAGGTCAAGAGAATTGAAATTTGTTTCAAAAACATCTGGTGTTTTAAAAAAGAAATGGGATATTGATAATCTAAAAGTTGAAATAGCAATTAAAAATTAATCTAAACAAAACTTTAAATAGAATATAATTCATTTTTTTTATTGGATAGGTTTGTATTTATTCAATTAGCGTTGGGATGCAAAAATATGAATAAATCTAAAAATATATTGAAATCGTGTATTCTAATTTTTGTTATTGTTTTAGTTTCATTAATTTTATTTAATCAAATGGTTGCTTTTGCTGATAGTATTGGAAAAAATGATTCTGATGAAGATGGAGTTGATGATTCAACTGAAGAATTAATAGGATCTAACAAGAATTATTCTTTAGATGTTATTGAAATAAAAATTGGAAATAAAGAATATTTTTTGATTGATACTAATTCAGATGAAGTATTTGAAAAGATATATGATCCAGTTGGAAAAATATTATCAGTAAATTTTGATAGCGGAAGATATCTGATTGATCTTGATCAAGATAGATCTTATGATTACGTTTATTATAATGGAGAAGTCTCAGTTTTTCAAGAAGAAGTCGAACAACTTCAAATACCTTGGATTTTGGTAATTGCTTCTTTAATAATTATTGCTTTGATTGTAATTTTAATTCTTTTTAAACTTGGGATCCTATATTTGTATGAAGAATATGCCGATGAATAGAATCGTATAATTTAACCAAATTAGTTTTATATAAGTCATCCTTTCAATTTTTTTAATTATGATAACTTTAGGAATAGAAGGTACTGCACACACAATCGGTGTTGGAATAGTTGAAAATAAAGAAGATCACTGCATAGTTCATTCAAATAAATTTAAGATATATCGTCCAAAAAAAGGAGGCATTCATCCTAGAAAAGCTGCAAATCATCATGCAGCAAATATTTCCAGTTTAATTGAGCAATCAATCAAGGAATCAGATGTTGATTTTAGTGAAATAGATCTAATCTCTTTTTCAAAAGGACCAGGTCTTGGGCCATGTCTTAGGACAGCTGCAACAGCTGCTAGGGCTTTATCTTTATCTTTAGAAATACCTCTCATTGGTGTGAATCACTGTGTAGCTCATTTAGAAATAGGAATTGGAACAATGAGAGGATGCAATGATCCTGTTTTACTATATACATCTGGTGCAAACACACAAGTAATAGCATTCTCAGAAGGAAAATATAGAGTTTTTGGAGAAACATTGGATATTGGTATTGGAAACTGTCTTGATAAATTTGGAAGAAGCACAGGTTTAAGTTTTCCTGCGGGTCCTAAAATTGAAAAGTTAGCTCTAAAAGGTAAAAAATATCTTGATTTACCATATACAATTAAAGGTATGGACATTGCATTTTCAGGTCTTCTAACTCAAGCTTCAGATTATTATGAAAAAAAAGAAAGATTGGAAGATATTTGTTATTCAATACAAGAAACAACTTTTGCCGCTTTAACAGAAGTTACTGAAAGAGCTATGGCCCACACAGGAAAAAACCAGGTTCTTCTTGGAGGGGGAGTTGCATCAAATAAAAGACTCGGATTGATGGTTGAAACTATGGCTAAAGAACGAAAAGCTTCTTTTTTTGTACCATCTAAAGATTTATGTGTTGATAATGGGGCTATGATAGCTTGGTTAGGTTATAAAATGTATAACAGCGGCGTTAGAATGAAAGTTGAAAAAAGTTTTATTGATCAACGTTTTAGAACTGATATGGTGGATGTGAC
>CAZKQS010000019.1:0-3113 GCA_964554985.1 uncultured Thermoplasmatales archaeon
ATAGTATAAGGTTTTTAAATATGAAAAAATTTTTAGTTTTAAATAAATAAAAACTATTTTGGGATGAGGTCATCGCCATCAATAACGAACTCTCCAGCATCGACATAATCGTTCAATTTTGCCAGTAGAAGCTTTCTACTGATAATATACTGTTTTTCGAATTCAATTAAAAGTGATGAAATCTTGATCGTCTTTTTCTCACTTTTTGCGTTCGTCACCATCGAGTGGAGTCGAATAAATGCCTGTTTTTTGTCCTTGTAGTAACCCATTTTCATCTTATTCTCCTATTTTCAACCGAAGCTGAAATTTCCTGCGGAACACTTTATACTGATGATATTCCTGTCCCTGTTTACTCTTTGCTATCCCTTCATATATAATTCTGACTTGTTGGCCAATTTGGACAACGCTCATGCGATCATCAAGGATTTTTGTACCCCAAAAATTTATCGGGCCCCCCTGCCTGTCCAAGGTGTATATGTTACTGTTTTCGTACTTTCCTGTGCCTTTTTTCACATGTAATAGTGTTCCTGAGACCTCGTCACCTGGTTTGTCTGGTTTCCAGATGTCAGGGTTTACTTCTTCCCACCCCTCGTTTTTTTGCGTTTCGTTGCCTTTTTCCATATTATCCCTCCTTATACCTTGATTTTAGCTATCGCGTAGCCTATGAGTAAGTATGCTGCACTAAGCAGGAGTTCTGTATTCGGTTGCATCTTAGATATTTCCAGAATTGTGGGCATTCTTGGTAGTCCGCACATTTTTCTGGGTGAGGGTAGTCAGGGCATGAGTGCCCGTATGGGCATGGGGGTATTGTATCCTCTGGTTTTATCTTGTCTTCTATGCCCTGACAGTCCCTGTTCACATTAGATATATTTTTCATATTGGATGAGTCCTTTGTATTGGCCATGTCTTACTAGGATGGCTTTGTTGGTGGCCTGACAGTAGGTTGCGTATTCTCGGACCGTATAAGGATAATTCATTTTTGTGCCTCGCATTGGTTTTTTTCGTGTTGGTTGAGTAGGTATTGGATTGCTTCATCTAGGCTGTGTAGTTTGTGGGTTCTTTTGATTCTTTTGAGTTCTTTTTTTGTGCTTAGGTTCGCCTTGATTGTTCCTTGTTGTTCCCACATCGTACACTTAAAGTGTACTAACTATTATTTAAATGTTCTCATAAAAACAGCCAGCATTGATTAAAACTTTTCAGCATTTAAATAGAGGTCTCTTTTGTAACAAAAAAATTTATAAACTTATAAATCAGAATTAATATTACAATGAGTCAGAAAGCCAAGTACAACAAAAGCGTAGCTTTAGAATACAACACGTGGAAGATACTTCAATACCAAAAAATTAAGCGCAGAAAAAAAAGCATAAACGCACTGCTATTAGAACTCTGCAAAAAAAAGTAATATGGGAGCGAAAGCATTACAAGTCAAAGTCTACCGAACAGACGATAAGAGTGGAGACTATCTTGGCGGAAAAACATATTATTACGGTGTCCAACCCAGCATGAAAGGCAGGTCAAAAAAAGGAAGCCGAAAAATAGCCCGCCAACAAGAACTGATTACAAAACACGGCGCTACCACGCGAGGGGTAAGCCGAGCCAATATAAGACGCGGATGGGTACTGTTTCAGGGCGACCTTATGACTAAAGAACAAGCCTATCGTAAAGCACTTATTCTTGAAGAACGCCAAGCCAAAGAGCAGGAACGGCGAAAAAATGTTTTGGCTGCCCAAAAAAGAGCCAGAGAAAGAGAAAAATTATCACCTGCATCACAAAAAGCGATCAAAGAATGGAAAGTTAGCAGATCCAGTATAGAAAAAGAATACGAGCAAGCATCTGGCGGCGGGGCGGCTAAAACTCTCAGCGTGCTTAAAAGCCGAGCAGGAGAACAAGGAAGCGTTAGCAGATATATGGCAGAACAAACGGCACGCTTGGGCGCTTCACAAGAGGACATTGAAAAGTACGGCACGTTAATTAGCGAATTCCAAAAACCCCGCGGAAAAAGACGGAGGGGGCAAAGAGTCAGCCAGATACAAACTCCCGAAGTAGAAGGCGATATTACTAGCGGCTTATTACGCCAACGTTACAAGTATGATATGAGCATACTGCCAGAGTATTCAGAAGTGGCGATCGTGCCGGAAGCTTATAGCCCAAACAAGGTAAAAAAGGTAAAAGCTAATGAATTTAGATTCACGCCCCGAGAACGATTCGACCGCGCAGTCTCACGTAAGAGGCAGGCCACGCTTGCAGAGGTCGGCCTAGCAAAAGGCAACGCCATAGCAGGAGCGGTAGAATTGTACATGATGGGTGGTGAGGTGGCTCAATCCAGCAAGAAAGCAAGAACTTATTTGCGAAAGAAAGAGCCTTTCCCTGGCGCGTACTTGTATGTTGATCCAAGCGGGATGACTAGTTTACAAGTAAATTATGAGAAGGTCAGGGGGGCGTTGTTGTCAGGTGTGGGCATGTTAGAACTAGGTCGCAAGCCTATATCGGATGTGGTGTCGCGTAGGGGGCTGCGAAAGCCCACAAGAGTTGAACTGGAGCTGCGTTCTAGTACTCCTATGGCACGTAAGAGTACGGAGTATCTGTTGCCTAAAAGTTATGAGGGGTTAGCGTTCGAGGTTGCCACTCTTCCGTTATGGGAGAAAGGTTTGCGGGTCGCAGGCACGATTGGGAAGCATGCGTGGAAGCCAGGCAAGAATATAGCAACTAAACTGTACACCCCACTAAGACCATACTTGGAACGCGCAGAACGCAAGACATTAAATTTATTTAAAAAGCCCGCTGATGAGTTTAGCAAGGAAATACTGCGCGGAATAAAAACGTTGGGCGTATCAAAAAAGAAAAAAGGGTACATAGGCAGTGTAGACATTACTAAAAGGGATATTCCGCCAAGTACAGACCCCAGCATCATATGGTTTAAAGAAAGAAAGGGTGACAAACAAGTATTCCGCGTGTTTGGTACTGGTAAGGAAGCAGAAGCGTATGCTCGGCAACTCGTAAGTAAGAAATCAGAGAAAGAAGCTGCTAAGATATTAAGGCGGCAACAGAAAAAGGAGTTTGAAGATTTGTTGGGTGAAGTTAGGATTGGTAGGTCTGATGAGTATGCGTTGACT
>CAZKQS010000019.1:3213-10654 GCA_964554985.1 uncultured Thermoplasmatales archaeon
AAACGTGCGGAGGAGAAGTATAGACGTTTGTTGGGAAGGAGAGTGCCTAAGCGTGTAAGAAAGGCTGAACGGGTAGAACAATTAGATGAAGTGTTGGAGGGTGTTGGAATTAAAAAGACTGGTTGGATTTCTGAGCAAAAGAAGGCGGAACAAGCACATCGTAAGCTTATGCAGCGCAGAGTGCCTAAGCGTGTAAGAAAGGCGGAGAGGGAAGATTTGTTGGATGAGTTGTACTCACAGGTCAGGATTGGTAGGTCTGATGAGTATGCGTTGACTAAACGTGCGGAGGAGAAGTATAGACGTTTGTTGGGAAGGAGAGTGCCTAAGCGTGAACGTGCCAGGGCCAGACGTGAGGAGTATGAAGAAGCTATTGGGGAATTAAAAATATTACCTCTTGATTATTATACTAAAGAAAAAGAAGCCCAACTTGCTTTTGAGAAGTTGTTGGCTAGACGTGCTAGGAAAAAAGGTGTTGGTAGAGAACGATTAAGTAAGGACGAGGTATTTTATAAGCGAGCTTTAGAACAAGCAACAGGCAAGAAACAGAAAACTCTAGATATTAAGGAAACAATGGACAGAGTTTGGAAGCCAACGAAAAAATCACGACCAAAAAAAAAGCCAGCGGACAAAAGGAGCCAAGGCGGTTTGGTTGAGGTGAACGGCCAGATGTTGGTTGTTTTGCCAAAAGCCAAAGCAAAAGTCAAGCCTAAACCTCTGAAAGTAAAACGGCGCGTTAAGACCAACGAAGCAGAACTTCCGCCAGGCAGTTTAGAATTGCAAGCAATATTTGCAGACGTGTCTAAGAAGGCCGCAACCATTCCTAAGTCACGCACGAAACAAGTCAGTTGGGGCGCGCTTATGAACCAGCTTATTAGCCGTTCACGTCAAACAATAAAGCCTGCAACGCGTATGGGCGGCATGCAAAATTTTATAGTTAAACAGGCCACAGGTATAAAGACAAAGACCGAAATAAAACAAGCCATCATGCTGGCCAGCGTGTTTGGGTCACAAGAATCACAAAAGTATAAGGTTCGTCAACGTCAATTGTCAAAAGTGGTTCAGATTCCTAAAACGAAAATGGCAACTAGAAGTAAGCCAATTGTTCAGCCCAAAATCCGTATTCCTCGTATTAAAAGACGGGTTGACGCGCGATACGAGATAAAGGTCGATAAATCCAGGCAAAAGAAGAAGAGGCGAAAGTTTGGGTATGAAGACATAGTGTACAAATTTAGGGGGGGATATTTATGAGGGATATGTTTGATCGTTTGAGCAACCAAGCACGCGAAAAGCGCAAGAATAGAAGAGAGGAATTGGAATTGTCAGAGTTACGAGAACAAGCCCGTAAGGCCAGAGAGAGGAAGGCGCGCAGAGAAGAAATAGCCAAGTTAAAGTCTGAGGTTCGCGAACAAAAATATGGCGGACTAATCAAGGCAGGCAAGAAGTTAAGAAGCAGCACCAAAAAGATCTCGAAGAGAGTTGGTAAAAACGTGCAATCTAAAGATTTCGGTGGCTTCTTCGGAAGTCCGGGCAAAAGAGCGTATAATCCGATGGTCGGGGATAGTCTGATGAACCACCCAATATTGGGCGGCAGGTCTCAGAGAGCGAAGAGAAAAAGAAAAAAAGGACCAAAACAATTACAATAATCAATTCGTGAGGTAATTATGAATAAGCGCGCTAACGCAGTCGTGTTCCTAATAGGCATTTTGGTATTCTTCTTAGTGGGCATCATGTACATAATTTTGCGCGAGGCAGCAGACGAGGCCGTCGAGGTCGTGAACAGAAGCAACTACGCTTATGAGGGCACGGATTACGAGGACAGCGTTAACAAGCTTTATGGAATATTAGAGTTAGTACCAGGAATAGTGTTGTTTACACTATTGTTATGGATGCTTGTGCAGAGTGCTCGCAGAAGTCCTGAATACTTTGGAGAATCATGATGATACGTGACAAGAAAGGCCAGAGCATTGGAAGAACATTAATCATAGGAGTGTTTGCGTTAGCATTCATATTCATAGTTTATATGGTATTTGCCGCGCCCATGGAAAAAGTGCGCACAGAACTTAACAGCACGTCTTATGATGCGCAAGAGCAAGGGGTCATAAACCATGTGAGCACCACTCACAAATGGACTTTTATAATATTGGCGCTCAGCGTTATCATCTGGATGATAGTTAGTGCGATTAGCAATCAACCCAGGGAGTACTATTTATGAAAAAGTTGGTCTTATGGGGATTGTTTATGGCATGCTTTTTATTAGTTTGTGTGCCTGGGCTGGTTTTGTCCTTGGGCTATGAGACTTTAGATAATGGTTCTGTTTTACACATCTGGAATGATATTGATGACTATTATTTTAATAAGACTAATGGGGTGCAGTTCACTAATCATTATGATGATTATTGGACTAAAAACGTTTTTTGTATCGGGTACAAGAGTGGCTCGGAGTGGGTTATCATAAGTTGTACTGATGAATTGGAGGGGTGGAATCAGGATATTGAACAAACTGAGGATTACGTGTTTGCTTATACTTGGAAGGATGTTAACCTTTTAGATTATGATATGCGGTTGGGCATCGGGTATAAGGTGTATGAGGGTAAGTGGGAGATGGAGGTCATTCCTTATATAAAGAACAGGGATGAGGATGACATATTGGCCCAGGTGGGTTTTATGTGGAGAATAGAGGATATCCGGGTTAATATGACGTATGAGGATAATGAGTTGCTTATTAATAGGACGTATCATTCTTTGGATGATAATTTGAGCTTGACGTATACTAATTTGTCTTTTGATTATTGGGATAATGTGTCTAACACGACACAAACAGTTTATACGCCGGAATACAGGATCATTAACGATCAGGAATTCTTACGAGTTGGGTGGGATCATAATTTGGATTATCAGGTGCGGGTGGTCTCTGAGCCTGATGAATATAATGCTCCGATTAGTTTGGGTATCCGGGCGGGCCAGTTTTTGAGTGGAGAAGAAAAGAATACCAGTTTGTGGTGGATTGACGCATTGGACACAGACCTTAGGGCTTATTGGAGTATGGATGATGATGACACCGACGATATTAGTTGTGAGGATTTGGTAGGAACGAATAACGGGACGATCATGGGAGATGTTGAAACCGGGAAAACTGGCAAGCTTAGCGAAACATACTACTTTGATGGGGACAACGATTATATCGTGGTGCCCGATAATAGTGAGTTGGACTTGGGGACTAACGATTTTAGTATCGCTTTTTGGATGAACCTCACAGATAATGGTTACACGAATACTGGTTTAGTGGATAAAAGACAGACCGGACCCACGTATACTGGTTATTGCCTTTATTATCAGACTGGCACTTATGAAGGTTTCCGAACCCAAGTAAATGGTAATACCGTCAGTGATGTGGGGGACGCTGCCAAAGCACCAGCTGACGTTTATGGTACCGGCTGGCATCACGTCGTTTGGGTTCAGGACAGAGACAACGCGGGCAATAGTCATATCTATTTTGATGGTGCCGCTTTAGATGCTAGTGGCAGGGATCATACCGGGCAACAAGGTAGTATTGATAGCACTAATAGTTTGAAAATCGGGGAGGACGAGGCTGGCGTCAGTGATTTGGAGGGGAGCATCGAAGAAATAGGTATATGGGATAGAGTTTTAAGTAGTGACGAGGTCAGTGACCTTTATAATGGTGGTAATGGGTGGGCATACCCGTTCCCAGACCCAGTGTATGTGAATGTCACGCTGGTAGCACCATCAGATAATTTTAATCTTTCAACCAACGATAATATGAGCACTTTTAATGCTACTTGGCAAGGCGGGGGCTGTGATAACCTCACACTTTATTTTAATAATACTGTGAACTACACTCAGAATTGCAGTACTAATATGAGTGTGAACGTGAGTTTTGATATTCCCGGGGATTGGAGTTGGGACGTGTATGGGTGTTACGAGTATAACTGTAATTGGAGCTGGAATGGCAATTGGTCGGTGTTCATGGATAATATTAGTGGGCCTTTGGCTAATTATAGCACGTGGGTGAATATAACGTTGAGCGCCCCCAGTGATAATTATAACCTCAGCCAGAATAATAATTGGACGGTGTTCGAGGCATATTGGACTAACCTGATCTGCACCAACATGACTTTAGAGTTGAACGGGAGTGCTAACTATACACAAGACTGTGATAGTAATATGAGTGTGAACGTGAGTTTTGATACTCCTGGGGATTGGAGTTGGGACGTGAGGGCGTGCAAAGATGACGTTTGTAATTATTCCTGGAATGGCAATTGGTCGGTGTTCATGGATAACATCAGCGGGCCAATAGCCAATTATAGTCAGTCTGTGGCCAATTATACTCCGTATGATGACTTGTTGGATATGAAAATATTTGAGGCCGCACTTGACAGTTATGACCTCGCACTAGGGGGGAATGGGCTTATTTATTTGGTCATCTATCTTGGAATAATATTGGCGGTGGCGGTGAGCACAGAAAGCCCTCTGAGCACGGCAGTAGTCACAATTTTTGGGGCGTTACTCTTTGGAAGTCTTATGCCTGGGGCGCACCAAAAAATATTCTATGGCATAGCAGTATTCGGTCTGGCAATCACGATTTTTAAGGTATTCATTTATAAGAGAGGTAGCAGGATATGAGGCTAGCACAAAGCTCGAGACTGGCATTGTTAGGCTTGCTAGGTTGCTTGCTAATCGCAGGGGCGATGGGAGTTAACAATTATAGCAATTTTAATAATGCGGCGAGCACAGGCAACTTCTCGTACTCTGGCGGATACAATTATACCAGATACATAAACATACCCTTAAACGCAGAGGTTAATAGTGCGGTCATTACCTTGAACGGTTATGCCCCCCGTAACAGTAGCACTTACGAATATAATTTTGAGGACTTAGAGGGCGCGCCTTGGAGTTTGGATGCGGGCACAGGAAGTATTGGTTATGTAGCACAATCAGATTTAGAGGGCAGTGATCGCATGGTTCGTGGAGGTGGCAACACGGGCACATATAGTAGGATTAATCTTACTACTGGCTTCAACGTTTCTGAGAATCATGTATTAAATGTTACTTTTTGGGCTAGAAAAGAGATATGGTTAGTGAACAGCCAAGCATACCGCTTAACAGCCACCGATGGAACAGCAATAATGATGATTCAGTGGTCAAACGCAGATAATTGTTGGAAGATACAACCAGGCCTACAATGCGTGTTAGACGATGCGATTCAGGCCATGTTCACTATTGGTTTGAACATGACTAATCAGACTTACAGCGTTTATGTTAATGGTGTTTATAACAGGACACAAGATTATCTTAATCCAACATACGACTTACAAGCCATAGATTTATTTGCAGAACAGGGCAATGTTTGGATTGATGACGTATTCATATACGATACTGGCTTGGCAGGAAGTGAGCCTACTAACGTATTATTTTATGCTAACGGCGCGTTAGGCGCAAACATCAGCCTTTTAGACGGTGAGAATACGATTAATTTTACTACTAACCTATCCAACATAAACGTTTATCCAACCGTTTTTAGCTTTTACAGTAATCACACGGGATTCTTAGAATATAAAGATTTAAGCATAACCGACACGTCCAGGTTGTTCACTTTTAACTTTTATGACGAACAAAACGCGAGTACTTTCAGCTTAAACGAAACCAACACGACATTACACTTCGCATGCCCAAGCTCGTACTCACAATATGATATTACTAGCGGAACATACGGGGTTAATGTTAGTTGCGCCGAATATGATGATGTTCGTGTCACAGTGGAGCAGGATGGCGAACAATATTATCGGACTTTAGTGGTTAGTCCTCAATCTGGAGAATCCACGAATATAGATTGGTATCTGGTAAACTTACGAGAGAGAAACGTGGTGCAAATAATATTGGCATTGGATGATCTTACGGGCTACGCTTGGTCTAATAGTGTGATAAGTGTGACTAGGAACGTCCCGGGCGTGTCTAGCGCCACGATTATCGAACAAACGTTTGACGTGGAAAACAAAGTTTATTTGTATTTGATGCAGAATGAATTGTACGAGGTGAGTATTGAAAACCCTGCGGGCGAGACTTGGACGGGGAGTTTTATAGCGGATAGCGCAACGGAAAAAACAGTCACCCTTCCCGAGACCCCCTTTTATCCAGACGATCAATACTTTGAGGACAACATATTTTATGAGTGGAATACAAACTTTGCTCAAGGATGGATTAATTTTACCTACGAAGACAATGCGGGGCTTACTTCATACGTGAACTTTAGCATCGTAAATAAGAGTGACAGCTCAGTGATTTGTTCTGATAGTAGCACCGCCGACTTTACTACTAGACGAACGTTTAGTTGTTATGACCATAATTATATTTATGAGAATAACACGTACGTGGGCACTGTGTGGGTGTCTCATGATGGTGTGGGCTGGTTTAAGATCCAGGAATCTTTCGGCGATTATACTGGGGGGTTCAGCATTAGTGGGTGGAGTTTGGACGACACCGATAGGATTTGGCGGTGGTTCACATTCATATTTTTGTTAACGTTATTGTTGAGTTTTGGGAGTAGGATGCAGCATATCGGGATGGTGGTTACGTTGTTAGTGGGGGTCGTCTTTAGATTCCTGGGAATTTTGGATTGGATTAGTGCAAGCATACTTGCTGTTTTGTTGGCTATTAGCGTCATTAATTGGTGGAGGAAAGAGGAGGTGAGTGAACGGTGAGAGCTTACACGATAGCCTTATTTCTTTTGATGATTCAGATAGGTGTGGCGTTGGTGAATACTATGGGTGTTTTTGATAGTGGTGTGCCTTTGGACACTAGCAGCGAGGGCAGCCTGCATTATGCTAATACTACGTTGCGCAGCAGGAGTTTTGGTAATCAGACTATTGGTCAGGGTGTCGAGTATGAGCGCAGCAGTTTTAGTGACATCGTAAATTTTGGCAAGAACCTTTTTAATGTGGCGGCCACTTTTGAAAGTTTTGGGTTGCCCACGACGTATAGTTGGTTGTTTGCCGCGCCAGTTTATTTTATTTGGATTTTCGCCTTAGCTCAGGTGTTTTTGAGAAAGGGCGTAAAAGACATAACATAAAATTATGGAGGTGGTATTTATGGGTAAGATTCGTGTGAAAGGCCATTATCGTGATGCCCCTGGTCGTAGGAAAGGCAGGGTGCACGTCAAAGGCCATATGAGGAAGAAGTAAATTGTCCTCACGACAGCTGAATAGGAATTTTTGTAACAATAAAATTTATATAGTAATAAATCAAAATAGGCGATAGGATGCAAATAAACAAAAAGGGCGCATTACCACTGACTGCGCTGGTCGGTACATTGATCGTAGTTGCGGTAATGCTGTTCATTGCAACCAAAATTAACAGTGAAGTCGGGGGCAGCATTGACAGAAGTGGGTTCAGTACGGCTGAGAACACCACTTATGACAACATTAGC
>CAZKQS010000019.1:10664-13682 GCA_964554985.1 uncultured Thermoplasmatales archaeon
AATCGTGTTCACACTAGCACGGTAGTCAAGCACTGCAGGCTAAGCTACTCACCCCCACCCCGTAAGGGGCGGGGAGAAACCATTTTTTAATAAAAAAAGAGACAAAAAAAGATGTTACTTGAGATATACTTGTTCTTGACCGCCCTGGCGTATATTACGCTAATAATCGGTTTAACAACCAAAAGAGACATAGAAGGCCAGGGCATTAAAAGCCGAGGAAGCATACCCTTGCTGCTAATATCTGTGGTCTTATTCTTCATACTGGCAAAATCAAGCATGGACATAGACTACTATACGTGCGAAAACCAAGTCTTATGGATGAACCAATCAGCCACAAACGAGAACGACACCCAAATAAGCAACACCATAGGCTGTGATACCCAAAAGATAAAAAGCAGCCCACTAAGCTGGCTAAACAACGGATTAGGCATACTTGCCGCGCTCATGACGATACTCATAACCCTTTTTGAATTCACTAAAAGTCCAGAGACAAGACCACTACGATGAATCTCGAACAACCAGGCATGGTGATGCCACAACAAAGCATAGATCAACATGACCGAGTTAGCGCGCTAGGCAACATCTTGGATAGGCCAAACCAGGACTTAATAAGCAATAATGACGTGCTTAGAATCTTACAAATGTACATCAGGGTGCTTAAAACACCTAAGGACGCAGAATTAGCCACAAGATTTTATGACTATTTAAAATATGGCTTTTTTAATGAACAAGCCAGCCTAACCTTTTATGATCGAATGGACAAACCTTTGTTCGACATAGATTATGAGATATGCTGTTTGAACTTTGCCATGACGTTAAAACCTGGAGAGATGACACAACAATGGAGAGTTTTTAAGCATAGTTTTAAGCGGTATGCTGACATAATATTTCATCGTAGTGTCGGCGCCCCGGCAGGCAAGACGAATGAGCGTATTGCCCAAGCCAGCCACATCCAACAACATATTAACACCCCACAAAGCAGCAGCATGGGAGGTGGCAGGAGTAATATTATAAGTCGTATAGGATCTTTGTTTAGGTGATAAAAAATGGATGTGATGACGGTATTGTACAGTTTGATGGCATGGGCGGGTATTACCACAATATTACTATTATATAGTTTGAAGGCTACACCTTTACGCTTGTTTTTACAAGCCAAAATTTTAGGACGATACATTCTACCTAAAAAGATTAAAGGATTGCCCCAGTTAAAGTTTGAAATAGGCAAGCCCTTCGGAGAAGGAGGAATTCGTACGCGTAACGCCCTATATTTTAAAGAAGGCAAGGGTTTTATGATGCAACCAGGCAACATTCCTGGTTTCTTAGTCCCCGGGACGATAGCACAAACTGTCGACACAGATTTTTTGATGTTAGTGAATAGTTTGGAAAAAGTTATGGGTGGCAAGATCAACTCGTATGATGAGTTGAAGAACGCTGTGAGAGCGTATAATACTAAGCACCCCGGTAAGCCTGTGCGCCTCCCGTTGTATCGCAGTGTAGAATTAAAGGATTTAGACGGATTGTTCCCTGAAAACCTTAATATTGACCTACAAGAAAGTGCTATCGCGTTAGAAAAGAAAAAAGCCAGTATGGCAGATAAATTCAACATGAGCGTAGCGATTAGCATAATGATGGTCTTGATTGGTGTGGGCATTTTAGCGTTTTTCTTACAAAAGGCGCTGGCAGGACAGCCCTGCCCCGATTGTAATTGTGCTTATAATTTCGCGAGGAACGCCACAGAGGCGCTGGTACAAACACAGGTGAGTGCAGGATGAAGGATCATATTGGTAATAGCCCTGAAGGGTTGAAGGCTAGCGTGGATTTTTGGCTTAACGAGTTAGATATGACTTTGAACGGGGTTACTAATAACATGACTGTTGAGGGTTTTGTGGGTTTGTATAATCTTATTGATCAAGTTTATATTCGTGTGCACCCCATACTGGCAGACAATTATAAAATAAAAATTCATATGTTAAAGGCCAGGTGTTGGAAGGTTATTGAGGGTTTGCTATTCAGGGCAGGGGAGGATGATGAGACAGGCGCGCCTACGTTGAGGGATATGTATGTCTTGTTGGGTAATGTCAAGGAGTTGTATGCTACTCTTACGGTTAGCTTGCAAGATATAGGATACTTTTTTGAGCCTAAAAAAGATAATAAAGGGATAAAAAGAGATAATGAAGGGATGAGTGGCGTGTTGTATGATGATCCGATGTTGGATTACACACAGGACCACCTGGAAAAATGAGGTTTTTACGTCCTGACAGAAATATTAAAATAACAGACAAGGTTATTGAGCGCGAGTTTTGGAGTGTTACTGGCCACCCTTTTAAGGTTAGGGTGAGGAAGAAGTCTGATGGACGCTTTGCGATCACTGCCAAGTTAGCCAGGCTCATCTTTAATAAAGATTGGAATTATTCAGAAAGACACCTCCCTGATTTAATGACGCGAGGAAATGACGCAGATGACTCTTGAATTGATATCTGCGAAAAACATTCTGCAAATATTTAAAAAAGGTATTTACTTTTTGGCTAAAAAGTAAACGAAAATGGTGGTTTTTTATGCAAAATGATAAGGAAATTGTGGTTTTGAACAATCAGGATTTAACAATTCGGAAGGATAATGTAAAGAGGGATTTGCCAAAATATTGGAGCAAAGAGGATATTAATCGCATGATCGATCAGATACCTAATTACAAACACAAAATGCTCTTGACTTTCTTGTGGATGAGCGGTGTAAGGATCACAGAAGCAATCAACCTCAGAAAGAAGGACATTGACTCCGAGAATTATATGATGACTGTCCGATGGTTAAAAAGTCGCAAGTACAAGGAGAGGGTTGTGCCCGTACACCCAAACCTGAAAGACCTATTGCAGCTTTATACTGCTCCTTTGCTGTCAGAAGAAAGGGTATTTCCTATTACTAGGCAGAGGGCTTGGCAGCTCACAAAGAAGTACTTAGATGGTCATCCTCACCAGCTTAGGCATAGTTTTGCTGTGAATTGGCTAAAATGTGGGGGAGACA
>CAZKQS010000020.1:0-13303 GCA_964554985.1 uncultured Thermoplasmatales archaeon
TATATCACTTCAATTGATGGCGAAAAGGGATATTATATTTATGAAGTAGATGGAAAAATACCAGACATCCCAATTGATAGATACAAAGCAGAGAAAAATATTACTGTGAACCTAAAAAAACTTGTACCTGTTGAAAAAAAGAAAATTAAGATACATATCAATAAAAAAGATTAAAATTAGCTTTTTTGGCGTTTAATGTAAAGAAAGATTTTTATAATTAGCAAATAAAATATAATTTTAAAAATAAATATGTGTATGCTATGCAAAATAAAGCAATTATTAAACGGGTTAATTTACTGATAATTATAGTTTTTATCATATCTTTATTAGCTTTAGAGCCACAAATTGCTCAAACAAAAGAAGGAAATACAATATATGTCAACATCAGCGGCGGATCTGATTATTTGACCATCCAAAAAGGCATAAATGCAGCTAAAAATGGAGATACAGTATATGTATACAGCGGCAATTATTTTGAAAATATCATTATAAATAAAACAATAAATTTGATAGGAGAAGGCAAAACAAGCACAATTATTGATGGGTCAAAAAAAGGAGATGTTGTTTATCTTTCAGTTTCATCAAATTATGTAAATATTACTGGATTTACTATACAAAACTCTGGTATGAATAGATACGACGAGGGAATAAATGTTGATTCAGATTTCAACAGAATTACAGATAACATAATTAAAGATTGTAATTGCGGTCTTTCTCTTGATTATTGGGCACATAACTGCATTATTTCAGAAAATTCTTTTGCACATAACAAAAAAGGCATTTCAACATATTCAATCTATCCAAATAAAAACATAATTTTTCATAACAATTTTGCAGAAAACAATCTTAATGCATATGATGATTCAAATAGTACATGGTCTATTGAAAATGAGGGTAATTATTGGGATGATTATACAGGATCTGATACTGATGGCGATGGAATCGGTGACACACCTTATATCATACCTGGTAAAAGTACAAAAGACTACTATCCATTAATTGAGCCGCATGGAACACCTGGTTTTGAAACGATAATAATGCTATCTGCAATAATTGTAGTTATTATTTTACTAAAAAAGAAGAAAAATAAAGAAAAATAATTTTTTTATACTAAAACAAATACAACTGATAAAACCATTGTAATAGCAAGAAGGCTTAATGCTACAGGTTTTTCAATAGGTTGAGTTGTGTATTCTATTTTGATTATTTCTTTTTCCTTAATATACAATATTGGTAGCACAATCAAACCAAATGATATTGTTGTTGACAGTATATGCCAGAGCATGAAAGGTAAAGCTACAGTGTAACACATTGTTAGACCGCTAATTGTTTTTGGATACCATCCAAGAAAAGAACCAAAGTTTGTCCATATATCATATAATATGACACTGCCGATTCCTGCTCCAAATAAGAGAGGTGCCTTTTTTATTGTAAACTTATTCTTGGTTTTAAGTAAATAGAAGATTAATCCAATAACTACAAATCCCGACCAGGTAAATAAGAATATATAGTTGTTTCCAAGCACAATATCAGTAATTAAAAGTACTGACAAAGGGACAAAAAATACATAGTAGCTTTTAAGAAAAAGTGCACTTAAAATTGTTACAATTGCTATAAAAAAGAATAAATCAATCATAAATAAAGGCTGACTTAATCCATTTAAATTTAGATATATCGATGGGCTACTTGGAAGTAATTTTGATAAGGTAAGTCTTCCTATTACCCCAGTTACAATTAATAAAAATGCAATAAACATTTTTGGTATATTATCTTTAATAACATCTTTCATAATATTTGCCTCATTTTACGAATTTAATTTGCTCTTAATTAATTTATTCTTTTACCAAATAGATTCTTCAAATTTGAATTTTATAATATCTCCATCTTCAACATACTGTTGATCGGCTCCAACTGAAGCAGTTTTTCCATTGATATAAAAAATCCAATATTTATTTTCGGTGCTTTCTATTTCATTTATCGAATTTATAATATGGCTTTGGTATTTTTCATTATAATCTGCTTGAAATGTTAAATCTGTTCTTTCTCTTGCTTTTTCTAAAACACCAAAAGCTGTGGAGTTGTCTGTTTGTATTTCATATTTAAACACATTTTCACTTGTATCAATTGTTAAAGTTACAGTTATACTCTCTGTATTTCTCTCTGGTTTTTCAAAGGTTATAACACCTGTACTTACTAAAGATAGGCTTGCAATAATTAATATTGCAACTGGCACAATTATATAAACAAGATTTTTTAGTGTTTTATTATTCATGTTTTTTACATTAAAAAGGAATTTATTTAAAAGATTGCGATTAGGGTAAAAATCGTTACCTTAATTGATAACTATTTTCCATTGATTTCTTGATATCCCTTTTCAAATGCCCCTTCATTTATCTTTTTATATTTTGCTGGAACGTTTTCTAAAACTGTATCAAGAAGTATTTTTTTATCAAAAGGTAAAGTTCCTGATCCAGCAAGAGCTCCAAGCATTACAACGTTTTTTGTAATTAATGCTCCAGCATCTTTAGCTAGTTTCAATGCATCAACTTTGTAGAGTTTTCCATATGTCTTTATTTTTTTGTAAACAGTTTCAATGTCAGGATACTCTTCATCGCCAGTTGAAACTGTAAATGGAACAACAGGATTTATCCCAGTAATTATTTTTGTATCTTTATTTGAATAATCTATATATCTAAGTGCTTCAATAGGTTCAGTGCTAAGTATCACATCTGCTGTACCAGTCTGAACAAGTGGCCCGTATACTTCACCAATTCTTACTGTGCAATTTACACTTCCACCGCGTTGGGCCATACCATGAACTTCAGACACAAACACATTCACACCAGCTTTAACACAAGCTTTACCTAGGATATTTGCTGCAGTTATTACTCCTTGCCCGCCAACACCAGTAAGAACTATGTTTGTTTTCTTCATTTTTCAGCCTCCTTTTTATAAATTGCATCAAAAGGACAAATCGTGGCACAATTTCCACATCCATTACACTGCTGTTCATCGATTAAAATTTCACCGTCTTTACCATAATAAAGAGCAGGGCAGCCAAATTTACTGATGCATAGTTTACATTTTTTACATTTCTCTTGGTCAACCTGATAAGTAGGTACAGTTTCTCCTCTTTTTCTCTTATCGCGGTTCTCAAGTAAGATACACGGTGATTTACTAACAACTACAGCAGGGCCTTTATAATCAAGTGCTTTTTTGAACGCTTTAGTTGTTTCTTTGATATTATTTGGATCTACAACTAATACTTCATCAATCCCACAACCCTTTGCTACATCCTCAACTATTATTCTTTTAGCAGGCATTCCCATTCCATCTGTTTCAGTTCCAGGATGTGGTTGATGACCTGTCATAGCTGTTGTCCTATTATCAAGAACAGTCATCACAATATCATGATTGTGATGTGCTGCATTAACAAGTGGAGGTATACCCGAATGGAAAAAAGTTGAATCCCCCATAAATGAAATTACTTTGTCTTCAACTGAAACTGCAAGGCCACAAGCGGTTCCAGCATTACTCCCCATACAAAGCAAAAGATCTGCCATCTCTAGAGGTTTAGCACGACCTAAAGTGTAGCAACCTATATCTGTAGGATATATTACACCTCTAGGTTTTGCCATTTTTGCCGCATAATAAGTAGCTCTATGAGGACAACCCGGACATAACGCAGGAGGTCTGCTTGGAAGTTTGATATCTGATTTTTTAGGTTTTTTAGTTGGATTTTTAATTTTTAATGCTTTACAGACCCCTTCTGTTACAATATCTGGATTATATTCAAATAATCTTGAGAAATGACCTGTTGATTTACCGTAGATCTTGCAATCTGCGCCTAAATCATAAATCATGTTTTTAAATTGATTTTCAAGAATTGGTTCAAGTTCTTCAACAACAAGTATCTTTTTACATGACTTTATGAATTTTTCACACATCTTAGTTGGAAGAGGATGAGTCATGCCTAGTTTTAAAATTCTAACATTAAGGTTTAAATCAGAAACAACCTCTCTAACATAATTGTATGCTACACCTGATGTAACTATACCCCATTCTTTTGGCTTTCCTACATCAATTATTTCATTGAACTCTGATTCTTCTGAAATTTTCCTTGCTTTTTCTTGCATTTCTAAAAGTTTTGGATGTCTGATTCTTGCAATTGCAGGGGTTGTAACCCACATGGGACTTTTTTCAAATTTACCTTTCTTACGTGGTTTTTTAATCTTTTTAAGTGTGATTGGTCCTCTAACATGATTTAGACGAGTAGTTGTCCTAATTAAAATTGGAGATTTGAGTTTTTCAGATATTTCAAAACCAATACGAGTCATCTCTTTAGCTTCATTTGGAGTAGTGGGCTCTAGCATTGGTGAACCTGAAAATAGAGCGTAGTATCTATTGTCTTGTTCATTTTGAGAAGAATGACACGATGGATCATCAGCTGTAACTATGATTTGGCCGCCTTTACATCCTATATACATATATGTCATAAATGTGTCACTAGCAACATTCAGCCCTACATGTTTCATACAAGTAAGAGCTCGCAGACCAGAAATAGCAGATGCACCAGCAACTTCTAAAGCTACTTTTTCATTTGTTGAATACTCAAAATAGAAACTTGGTTTCTTTTTTTGTTTTGTAAAATATTTAGCGATATGTGAAAATGTATCAGCAATTTCAGAGGAGGGCGTTCCAGGATAAGTTGTAGCAACATCAACTCCTGCTTCAATTGCACCACGTGTTATAGCCTCATTTCCAAGTAATAGTATTTTTTTATTTGGTTTATCTTCTAATATCTCCATTGTTTCTCAACCCCTTAAAAGATAGATAATTCTAAACTAAAGCAAGGTCTGTAAAATAGAAAATACTTATAAAATTAACTAATGAAAAACCAAAAAACTACAGACAATTAAAAATGTTTTTTAAAATATAGAATTAAGGAATACTTGTGATAATTTAACTAAATAAATTACAAAATAACAATGTTTCATATTTAAATAGTCGAAAGCTTTATAAATAATAGATTACTACTTAAAAGAGTAAAAAACAAGTTATTAACAGGGAGGAAAAGAAATGGCAGAAAAAGAAGTAAACCCGGATGAAAACGTAATATATGTTGGAAACAAACCACCTATGAGCTATGTCCTTGCAGTAGTAACTCAATTCAATGGTGGATCTGATGAAGTAATAATAAAAGCACGTGGCCGTGCCATAAGCCGCGCAGTAGATACAGCTGAGATTACTAGAAACAGATTTGTACAAGATGCAAAAATTAAAGACATTGTAATAGGCACAGAAAGCATCACAAACGAAGAAGGAAGGAATTCTAACGTATCATCCATAGAAATTTCCTTGACAACAAAAAATAAGTAAAAATTCAATCAAAAATTTCAACAATTGCTATAACACCAAGGTTTGGGGGAGAGTATAGTAGTTGTATCTTTTTTTATTTTTATGTAGTTTATATAATAATCCTAAAAAAATTATATTTTACCAATATTTTTTAAAAATGAGAAATAATTTAAACCCTAAAAATATATTGCCTTTGCCGGTTGAAAGGGATGGTTAATTATATAATTATTACTGGCGGTGTTGTTTCTGGACTTGGTAAAGGAATAACTACGGCCTCTATTGGAAAGATACTAAAGCTACATGGATACGAAGTAACAGCTATGAAAATAGACCCCTACATAAACTATGATGCAGGAACACTTAGACCAACTGAACACGGTGAAGTGTGGGTTACTGAAGACGGCGGGGAAATAGATCAGGATCTTGGCCACTATGAACGTTTTTTAGATATAAATATTCCAAAATATCATAACATTACAACAGGCCAAGTCTATAATGCTGTAATTGAAAAAGAAAGAAAAGGAAAATACCTAGGTAAAACAGTGCAGCCCATTCCACATGTAACAAATGAAATAAAAAGAAGGATAAGAAGACCTGCTGAAGAAAAAAAATGGGATTTTGTTCTAGTCGAAATAGGGGGAACAGTTGGCGACTATGAAAATGTCTTATTCTTAGAAGCAGTACGTCAGATGAAACTAGAGGGAGACAAAGTCATTTTTGTACATGTAACTTATGTTCCTGTACTTGATGCATTAGGTGAAGCAAAAACAAAACCTACTCAGCACTCTGTAAAGCTTCTTCGTGAAATTGGTATTCAGCCTAATTTTATTGTAACTAGATCTGATGATGCATTAGACCATGTAAGACGTGAAAAAATAGCTCTTTTCTGTAATATTCATGAAGATGATGTAATATCTGACTCTGATGTAGACAACGTTTATGCAGTAAGTCTTTTGTTTGAAAAACAAGGTTTTTGTGAAAAAATTCTTAAAAAATTAAGGCTTCGCAAATCACATAAAGATTTAGAAGGCTGGGCAAAGTTTCTAAGAAAAATCAGAAGATTAGATAAATCTGTTAAAATTGGAATTGTCGGTAAATATTTTGACATTGGAACTAGTCAGCTGAGTGATTCTTATGTTAGTGTTATTGAAGCAGTTAAACATGCTTCGTGGAATAATAATGTAAAGCCGGATTTTCATTGGATTGACTCTAAAAAATATGAAAAAGATCCAAAGAAACTTTCTGAACTAAAAAAACTAGATGCGATAATTGTTCCAGGTGGCTTTGGCAAATCGGGAATCGATGGTAAAATCGAAACTATACGTTATGCACGCGAAAATAAGATTCCTTATCTTGGGCTGTGTCTAGGAATGCAGCTTGCAGTTATTGAATATGCAAGAAATGTATGTAAAATGAAAGATGCAGATACAGTTGAAGTAGACAAAAAAGCGGAGCAACCAGTAATTGCCTTTATTCCTGAGCAAGTTGAAATTATACAGGAATCTAGATATGGTGCAACTATGCGTCTTGGCGCATGGCCCGCGGTTCTAAAAAAAGGAACAAAGATTCATAAATTATATGGTGAAACAAAGGTTTCAGAAAGACACAGACACAGATATGAAGTAAATCCAGATTATGTCGATAGACTTGAAAAATGCGGAATAGTTTTTTCTGGTAAAAGCCCTGATGGTGTTTTAATGGAATTTATGGAGCTTCCAGATCATCCTTACTTTGTAGCAACTCAGGCTCATCCAGAATTTAAATCAAGACCTTTAGATCCTGCACCATTATTTGACGGTTTAATGAAAGCTGCAAAAATCAGGCACAAATAAACAAAAACGTTAATTTTTATTGTTTTATATATAATACATAATGAAGAGAATAATACCTACCAATTATTGGTCAATGGTTTTTATTTTAATTGTATTTTTCTCAATTATTACTATTGTTTTTGTTACATTTTTTAATCTTCAAAGAATTTTTGAAGGTGGGTTTATTTGCTTACCTCTACTTATTTTAATATTACTATTACCAATACTAATATACAAATTGAAAGTAAATGAAGGGTCTATATTAGAATTCATTATTATTTTTATGATGATATTTGCTTTTGGCGCAATTCCCTTTTTTATATTTATGAATTTTAAAAACTTTCCAATTTGGATATTTGGAATAACATGGATAATTTTAAGTGTTTTTTTAGCAAAGAGATATTATAAAAAACATGTTGATGAAATGAAGAATATTGAGACTTGTCCAAATTGCAAAACAAAAATGGAAAGACTTGCAGACATATATTCCCGAAGATACTATAGATGTAAAAAATGCAAATATTTTCATTATATTGTACCAGATATAAAGCTTGTAAAAAAGAAAAGTTTTTTTGGAAAGGAAAAAGAAGTTTTTTCACCAAGGTATTCTAATAACTGGAAAGTAGTAAAAAACAAAAAACCTGTAATTTTGTATTGTCCTAAATGTAAAAAGAAAGGTATCAAACAACCGCTTTATGCTTCATACGGCCTTGATCTTTTTAACGAATGTTACTATGAATGTACCAAATGTGGATATGATACAATACCTCCCCCGCCTCCAACAAATCAGCATACAGGTAGAAATTGGTAAAAAAACATTTTAAAAAATACAGAAAAAAAGTAAAATAAAAAATTAATTTTTTATTTATTTATTTTTCTTTTTAGGTGGAAGAGGTGGTTTTTTGATTTGAAGTCTAAGCTGACATTTAAGACATCTTTGTGCTTCTTTTTTTGCATCATCTTCGCATAAACAAAGTTCAACTTGCTTAAAACCAGGAACTCTTTCTTTTACAGGAATTTTTTTAACTTCCTTACGTTTTCTATCTGTAAAATCTTCATCGCGACCTATATATGGATCTGCTTGGTCATCAGGATAAAGCTTTTGATCGATTTCACCATCTCCGCCAAGATATTTATCAATTGATTTAGCTGCAAGTCTGCCTCCTTGAACAGCCCAGATTACTGTTTGGGGGCCGGTTACTAGATCTCCGCCTGCAAAAACACCTTTTTTTGATGTTTCTTGAGTTTCTTCTTCAGCAACAACTCTTCCTCTCTTATTTAATTCAACACCAAAACCTTCAGCATCACAGCTCTGACCTATTCCAAAAATAAGTCTATCAAGTTCTAAAATAAATTCTGAACCATCAATTGGAACAGGTCTTCTTCTACCGCTTTCATCTGGTTTACCAAGTTCCATTTTAATGCATTCAACTTTTAATTTATCTTTGTCCTTGATTATTTTTGTTGGATTTGTAAGAAAGAGCATTTCAACTCCTTCATCTAGGGCATCTTCAACTTCATGGGCATATGCTGGCATTTCTTTTTTAGTTCTTCTATATATTATTTTAACTGATTTTGCACCTTTTCTCAAGGAAGACCTTGCAATATCAACTGCAACGTTTCCTCCACCTACAACTCCAATATCACCTTTTAAATCAACATCACTTCCAAAGTTAATTTTACGTAGTGTTTTTATTCCATCAAGAACTCTTGGATCATCTTCTCCTTCTATTCCCATGGACCAACCTTCTGGTGCACCCATTGCTAGATACACTACTTCAAAACCTTTTTTAAACAATTCATCAGTTGATTTTATTTTTGTATTGCATTTGATTTTTACACCAATGTTTTCGATTTCTTCTATTTCGCTTTCAAGGACATTTGGTGGAAGTCTATAATCGGGTATTCCTGCTTTTAACATTCCGCCAGGTTTATCTAGCATTTCAAAAACTGTAATGTCGTGTCCTTTTAGTTTCAAAAACCAAGCAGCAGTTAGACCTGATGGTCCTGCTCCAACTATTGCTACTTTTTTACCAGTTGGCTCTGCAATTTTTAACTTTTCTTTCCATGAACCATCATCTCTTTTTGCAACAAAACGCTTTAGTTCTCTAATTGAGATTGGTTCGTTTATTTCAGTTCTTGAACATTCATCTTCACATGGATGATTGCAAACTAGGCCTAGTGAATATGGAAATGGAAATTTTGATCTTATAACTGCCAAGGAATCACTGTATCTACCCTCTGCAATATATCTTACATAACGTGGGATATCTGTTTTAGCAGGACATCCATGTTTACATGGAATTAGTTTTTCTTCTCTATTTTTTCCTTTGTCTTCTTTTTCTTCTTTGTCAACTATTGCGCCAGATGGACATACTTCTACACAAGCCCTGCAAAATTTACAACCAGATTCTTTCAAGCTTGCATCTTTAGTTGTACCTACAAATGTATCAATACCGCGGTTAATCAGCCCAATTGCACCGACACCTCTAACTTCCTGGCACATACGTACACAACGGCCGCATAAGATACATTTATCTAGATCACGGGTAAACAATGGATCATCTGAATAAATTGGCAAATTACTTTCTTTTGGAGTGTAATTCTTAAGTATTTCATTTACACCAACGTAATCAACAACTTTTTTAAGATTTGAAGAAGGAGGCACTTTTTTAGGATAATTTGAAAGAATAAGCCAGATTAAGTTTTTTCTTAAATTCTGTATTTCCTTAGAATTTGTTTTAACAAACATTCCATCTGATATTTTTGTAGTACAAGCCGTTGGAAATCCTTTCATTTTTTCGATTTTAACAACACACAATCTACACGCAGCAATAGGTTTAAGGTTTGGATGATAACATAGATTTGGAATGTATATTCCATTATCTGTTGCTGCCTCTAGAACAGTTTGTCCTTCTTTTGCTTTAATTTTTTTACCATCAATAGTTAATTGAATCATTCTATCGCCATAAATTTACATGCATTTATACAAGACTTACATTTGATACATTTATCCTTGTCAATTTTTGCGCATTTACCTTTCTCCCAAGTTACTGCATCTACTGGACATGCCTTATAGCACATTCCGCATTTCACACATTTATCTTCATTTACTTCAAACTTAATTAGATTAGTACAAACCGCTGCTGGACAATGTTTGTCTTTAATGTGTGACTTGTATTCATCAAAATAATATTTCATAGTTGTAAGAACTGGATTTGGAGCTGTGTTACCTAGGCCGCATAACGCAGTTTTTTTGATTGTGTCGCTCATCTCATCTAAAAATTTTAAATGTTCTTCAGTTCCTTTTCCTTCAGTGATTGTTTCAAGTACTTCATACATTCTCTTTAGACCAATTCTACATGGAACGCATTTACCACAGGATTCAGCAACCGTAAAACTCAAAAAATATCTTGCTACATCAACCATGCAGGTTTTCTGATCCATTACAACCATTCCACCTGAGCCCATTATAGCACCAGTTTCATTTATGGATTCATAATCAATAGGGGTATCGAATAATTGTTCAGGAAGACATCCCCCTGAGGGCCCTCCAAGTTGAACTGCTTTTATCGGAATCTTTTTGTCAAGAACCCCTCCACCTGCTCCTTCCAAAAGATCTCTAATTTTTGTTCCCATCGGTACTTCAACTAGTCCCGTGTTTTTAATTTTACCAGCTAGTGCAAAAACTTTTGTTCCCTTTGATTTTTTATATCCAATTGATGAAAACCAATCAGCACCTTTTAGAATTATATGTCTAATATTTGCTAATGTTTCAACATTGTTTATGTTACTAGGTTTTTGCCAAAGCCCCTTTTGTGCAGGAAACGGAGGTCTAGGATTTGGCATACCGCGTTTTCCTTCAATTGAAGCCATTAGAGCTGTTTCTTCACCGCATACAAACGCTCCTGCTCCTTCTTTTACAATCATGTCAAAGGAAAAGCCAGATCCAAGGATATTTTTCCCAAGATATCCCTTCTTTCTAGCATGATCCATTGCAATGTTTAATCTTTTAACTGCAAGTGGATACTCAGCACGACAATAGATATATCCATGAGTTGCACCAATTGCATAAGCTCCTATCACCATTCCTTCTATTACTGCGTGTGGATCACCTTCAAGGATACTTCTATCCATAAAAGCACCCGGATCTCCTTCGTCAGCATTACAGATTATATATTTTTCATCACTCTCTGCATTTTTTGCAAACTGCCATTTTAGACCTGTAGGAAAACCAGCGCCCCCTCTACCACGAAGACCTGATTCTTTCATCTCTTCAATTATTTTCTCAGGTCCCATTTTAATAGCTTTTTTAAGAGCTTTATAACCATCTGTTTCTATGTACTCATTTATATCTTCAGGATCAATTTCACCACAGTTTTTAAGAACAATTCTTTCTTGGTTTTCAAAAAACTCTTTATAATTTTTACCTGAAAGAAGTTTTTCAACAGGTTTTTTTTCAACTAAATGTTCTTTTACAATTTTTTTTACATCATCTGGTTTTACAAATTCATAAGTAACTCTTTTATCATCAATTATTACATCAACTAAAACATCTCTAAATAGGCCTCTATCCCCTACTCTTACTACTTTAAAATCTAGATTGTTTTTCTTTATTTCATTTTCAAAGTTATCTGCAACCTTTATTGCTCCAGCTGAAACGCCACTTGTACCAACGCAGACTAGGATTTTTTTCATCTAGTTTTCCTCCTTTCTGTATTTTTCTAGCATTTCATCCATCTTTTGAATTGTACAGTTTCCATAGAAATCTTCATCAACTTGAACAACTGGAGCCATCCCACAGCATCCAAGACATGCTACTCTTTCAAGTGAAAAAATACCGTCTTTGGTTGTTTCTCCTTCTTTGATATCAAGTTTATTTGAAAGATAATCAAGTATCTCTTTACCGCCCATCACATGGCAAGCAGTTCCCTGACAAACACGAATTGTATGTTTTCCTCTAGGTGTTAGATAAAATTGAGCGTAAAAAGTTAGAACTCCATATATTTCTACAGGAAAAATACCTATTTCTTTTGAAACAAGTTCCACAGCTTCTGCTGGAACATATCCATATTCTTTTTGAATGTCTTGTAAAAGAGGTATTAAAACTCCTTTTTTTCTACCATGTTTTTTTATAAGCTTCTTTGTTTTAGAAAGATCAACAGACATTTTAAATTCCTTCTATAAATATCAATAATGTATCTTAGAGCCTCGCTTAACCGTTATCTTCAAATGTTTATAAAAGTTTACTATCAAAAAAAGGTGTCAAATTGAACTGTATATTTGTATCAGACTTGCATGGAAACAAAACTAAATACAAAAAATTATTTGAAATAGTTATAAAGAAAAAGCCTGACGCAGTGTTCTTAGGTGGAGATCTTTTACCTAATGATTTTTCTATAAAAAAAGATATGAATGATTTTTTAGAAACTAATCTATTTTCAAAAATAAGAAAAATCAATCAAAAATACAATATTCGTTTTTTTGTTATAATGGGAAATGATGACCCTCGGATTTTTGAAAAATATTTTATTGAAAAAGATCGAGAAGGTTTAATTGATTATATTAATGAAAAAACAGTAGAATTTAAAGACTTGTTTGTTACTGGTTACTCATTTGTTCCACCAACTCCTTTTCAACTTAAAGACTGGGAAAAATATGATGTATCTCGTTTTGTAGATGTAGGAACAGTTTCTCCTGAGAGGGGTAAAAGAACAGTTGAAATTGATCCTGATAAAATCCGTTTTTCAACAATTTCTGAAGATTTAGAAAAATTAGTTAAAAATTCAGTTCCAAAAAAAACCATTTATCTCTTTCATTCTCCGCCTTATAATTCTTCTCTTGATAGAGCCGGTCTTGATGGAAAAAAAGTAGATTATGCCCCAGTAGATGTGCATGTTGGAAGTATTGCAATAAAAAGATTTATTGAAAAATATGAGCCGTTACTTACATTGCATGGACATATTCATGAAACTGTAAGTTTGACTGGTGAATGGAGGGAAAAAAAGAAAGAAACATTTTCTTTTTCTGCATGTCATGATGGCTCTGAATTGGCAATAATTAAATTTGATACAAATAATTTGGAAAATGCTTCTCGCAGGCTAATACAGACTTCATAGTAAGTATTATGCAGG
>CAZKQS010000021.1:0-13178 GCA_964554985.1 uncultured Thermoplasmatales archaeon
AAAGATGACAGATGCAGCAAGACTCTATCAGGAAACACCAATAGCTTTAAGACTTCGAGAACTGCAGACTCTTGCTGAAATTGCACGTGAAGGAAACTTAATTGTTGTTCCAGGAGGCGACATAGGTACAGTTGCTGGAGTAGCAAAGGCAGTAAACCAAGAAGTTAAAAAATAATGAAAAATAAAAAATATTTTCTTTTTTTATTTTTATTTGCAATTTTCTTTGCACTTACCAGTTCAAATGCTTTAGCATCAAATGTTTTAACAGTTGAAATTAAAGGAACAATTAATCAGTCAACAGTTGAAATAGTTAAAGAAGCAATAAACAGAGCAGATGCTGAAGACTCTGAAGCAATAATACTTTTTTTAAACACACCTGGCGGTGGTCTTCAGGAAACATTTGACATTGCAAATCTCATAAATAAAAGTGAGATTCCTTTCATAGGTTTTGTTTATCCACAAGGCTCATACGCATGGTCAGCTGGAACCTTTATTTTGATGAGTACACACATTGCTGCAATGTCAGATAGTACAGTTATTGGATCCTGTCAGCCTGTTGAAGTAACTGCTACTGGATCAAAATTGATAAATGATTCAAAGACAATTAATGCACTTACAAAATGGATTACAAATAGAGCAGAGATGTATGATAGAAATGAATCAATTGTTGGAGAGTTTGTAACAAAAAACCTGTTGCAACTAACATTGATGATCTACTTAATAAAATTCATAATAAAACAGTTACAACAGATAAGGGTAAAGTAACCTTAAATACAGATCATGCAAAAGAAATTGAGTATTCTCCATCTTTTAAAATACTATTTTTACAATTTTTTTCAAACCCAATTCTAGTTTCTCTTCTTTTCATGCTAGGTGTTTTTGCATTAATATTTGGAATCTCTTCACCTGGATTTGGTGCAGAAGTATTTGGTGTAATTGCCATACTTTTATCCTTAATCGGCTCAGGTTTTTCAATATCAATTCTTAGCATAATTTTTATAGTAATTGGAGTTATACTTTTTATATTAGAGATATATGTGACTCCGGGTTTTGGTGTTATTGGAATAGGTGGAATAATAAGTTTATTAATAGGAAGTATATTTCTAATACCAACTTATCCTAATAGGGAATGGTTGATTACAATGGCATGGACTGATGAAGCATTAATTGTTGTAATTTCAGTAGTAATACTTCTAGCAATTTTCTTTTTGTTTTTACTTTACAAGATTGTAGAAGTAATAAAAAGAAAAAAAGCAACAAATGTTTTTATTGGTGAAAAAGCAATTGCAACAGACCGTATTTCTCCAGGTAGTTCAGGGTATGTAAAATTCAAAGGAGAATATTGGAAAGCAACTTCTGATGAAATAATTGAAGAAGATACAAATGTTATAATCGTTGATAGAGAAGATTCAACTTTAAAGGTCAAACCCAAAAAAGATTGACCCCAAATATTTATAAGCTCTTCTTTTTTCCCGAAGGCAAGGTAAATTATTATGAACAATGGTATAAAATTTCAGTTTCTCGGTGGTGTCGAAGAAGTCGGCAGACTTTCTATGATACTTGATATAGAGGACTCTAGATTAATGTTTGAATACGGTATGAACCCGGGTAAACCACCTGAGTATCCTATGCGGCCACCAGATTTTGATATGGTTCTACTCACGCATTCTCATCTTGATCATTCAGGTATGATTCCATGGCTTTTTTTGAATCATAATCCAAAAATAGTTACAACTAATCTTACAGCAGAAATTTCAAATCTACTTCACAAAGATTCAATAAAAATTGCTAAAAGTGAAGGATATGCTCAGCCATATTCTAATTCTGAAGTAAAAAAAGCAAAACATAGCATTGTCCCTGTTAAACCAAACCAAAATAAGATGATTGGTGAAAATTTAGATATAAAGTTTCATGACGCTGGACACATCCCTGGATCACTTATGTTTGAAATAGTTTCAGATAAAAGAGTTCTTTTTACTGGCGACATTAATACAAATGATACACGTATTGTAAAAGGAAATAAACCTGTAAACTGTGACATAATGTTTCTTGAGGGTACATATGCAGGAAGGGATCATCCAAAAAGTAGAAAAGAAATCGAAGGAGAAATGCTTGATAGAATTGATACAATCGTTAAAAGAGGAGGTACTGCTGTTCTCCCTGCGTTTGCTGTGTCTCGGTCTCAGGAAATTGCGATGATTCTTAGAAAAAGCGGCTATAATATATGGTTTGATGGAATGGGTAGAAAGGTTTCAAAGATTTTTTTGAAACACTCGAAATATTTGAAAAATCCAAATAATCTTAAAAAAGCAATTAACTCAATTAATTTTGTACATTCTGATCACGGCCGAAAACTTGCTGTTGATAAAGCAGATGTAATTCTTACATCCAGTGGTATGATGGATGGCGGGCCAGTTCTAAGCTATATGAGCAAACTAAAAAATGATCCAAAAAGTGGAGTTGTTCTTACAGGTTATCAGGTACCTGATAGTAATGCAAGGCTTTTAGTAGATACCGGTATGCTTGATTTTTATGGCGTGAAAGAAAAAGTTAGTTGTGAGGTTGATTACTTTGATTTATCTGCTCATGCCGGCCATTCTGAATTAATTGAATATGCAAAGAAGTGCAGTCCAGAAAAAATTGTTCTAATGCACAGTGAAAATAGAGAAGCACTTGTTGATCCTTTAAGTGAGTTTTCAGAAGTTATTGTTCCTAAAACTGGTGAAATTGTAAACATTCAATAACAAATAATTTAGAGATTTTTTTATAGGGTGATGATTGTAAAATGGATGAAATAACTCAAAGACAAAGATACGATCTAAAGCGTATGCTTGAAGAAATAAAGGAGTGTAAAGGAAGACACACTGAGCTTATTTCACTTTATGTTCCCTCTTCAAAACAGATTTCAGATGTAACAAGTTATCTTAAAAATGAGTTATCAGAATCTCAAAACATTAAATCAAAAAGTACTCGTAAAAATGTTCTTTCTGCTATAGAATCTATTCTCAGTAGACTTAAAACATTTAAGACGCCTCCTGAAAATGGCGTAGTCTTTTTTGTCGGTCATAAAAGTGTTTCTGGCGATCAAACTGAGATGGTACAGTATGTTCTTGAGCCTCCTCTTAAAATAACGACTTTTCTTTATAGGTGTGACTCTGAGTTTTATCTTGATCCTCTTTTAGACATGCTTTCTGAAAAAGAGATATATGGGCTTTTTCTCATAGATAGAAGAGAGTGTACTGTTGGGATTTTGAGAGGAAACAGGGTTGAACTACTAAAATATATGACTTCTCAGGTTCCTGGTAAACATGGTAAAGGAGGGCAATCTCAAAGACGTTTCGAACGTCAAACTGAAATTGCTGCTCATGAATGGTTTCAGAAAGCTGCTGATAAAGCTAGCGATATATTTAGAGAGCATACCGATATAAAAGGAATATTTGTTGGTGGCCCAGGTCCTACAAAACAATATTTTGTTGAAGAAAATTATTTTCATTATGAAGTGCAAGATAAAATTATTGATACTTTTGATACTGGTTATACTGATGAATTTGGCTTAAGAGAACTAGTTTCAGCTGCAGCTGAAACGAGAAGTAACCTAAAGATTGCAAAAGAAAAAAAATTGATGAAAAGATTTTTAAAAGAAGTTACAAAAACAGATAATAGCCTATCTGTATATGGTGAAGATCATGTTAGAAAAGCACTTCAAATGGGTGCAGTAGATACTCTTCTTTTATCTGAAAATCTTAGAAGATACAGGGTAAAACTTGTTTGCCCTACTTGTAATTATTCTGAAACTAGAACAATTAAAGAAGATGATTTAGAAGAATTTGAACCACCAGTTTGTCCAAAATGTGAAACTCCTACTAATATGGAAATTGAGGATAAGTTAGACCTTATTGATGAGTTATCTGATCTAGCGGATAGTACTAGTAGTAACGTTGAGATTATTTCTCTTGGTAGTGAAGAAGGCGATTCTCTTGATTCTGCTTTTAATGGTGTTGCAGGGATTCTTAGATATCCTTTGAATTTGTAAAATATAGTAGTGTTATTATAATATGTCCTTATATTTTTGATTATAAGATACAAATTGATACAAATATTCGTTAAAAAAATAATTTAAACCGATGGTTTTATAAATAATGAAATATATTAATAATATAGGGAAATACTATGACAGCTCGAGATGATTTCAAATCTTTTATACCTGCTAAAAAGAAGATACCTGAACTTACAATTAAGGCAGTTTTAGTAGGGGCATTACTTGCTGTAATTCTTGGTGCAGCTAATGCTTATTTAGGTTTATATGCTGGTATGACTGTTTCAGCAGTTATACCTGGTGCAGTTATGGCTTTTGCACTTTTAAGGCCATTTAAAGGAACAATTTTAGAAGTAAATATTGGTATGATGGGAGCCGCTGCTGGTGAAGCACTTGCTGCCGGTGTAATTTTTACAATACCTGCGATTGTACTTCTAGGCACATGGAGTGAGATTCATTATATCGAAACAACAATTATAGCGCTTCTTGGTGGTATATTAGGAGTACTATGGATGATTCCGCTTAGACGTGCACTAATTATGAAAACAGACCTTCCTTTCCCTGAAGGTGTTGCTGTTGCAGCCGTTCTTACAACAACTGTTGGTGGAGAAAGTGCGACAAACTCAGAAAAGAAAGGAACGGGTTCTGGTGTAAGCGGAATTTGGCTTTTAGTTGGTGTTTTTGTTGCAGCTATATTTAAATTTGGTCAAGTCGCGTTAAAAGCAGTAAGTGGTGCAGTTCATCAAATTGTAAATATTGGTAAATATAATATCGGCGGAGGAGACAAACCAGCATTTTTATATGGTGGTGTTGCAACTTCTCCAGCACTTCTTGGTGTAGGTTGGATTATTGGCCCAAAGATTGCATCATTTGTATTTGTAGGTGGTCTAATTGGATGGGTAATACTTGCTCCATTGATATCTTTAGCAACTGGTATTCCAACTCCTGTTACTGCAGCTGAAGTTACAGATGCTCTTGCTCTTGGTAACGGCAGTCTTGAAACTGGAAAATTGATCTGGGGCTTTTTTGAAATATGGGGAAATTACATTCGTTATATTGGCGTAGGTGCGATGGTTGTAGGCGGTCTATATACAATATTTAAACTTAGAGCAAATCTTTCCGAAGGAATAAAAGAAGCAATTTCTGGATTAAGAGGTGTTTCAACAGGTGAAAAGAAACGTACTGATCAAGATTTAAATTTTAAATATGTATTTCTTGCAATAGGTGCTCTAGCAATTCCAATATTTTTACTATATGGGTATATATCAAATGAATGGGCAATATCTGGTGTAATGGCTATTTTTGCAATTCTATTTGCATTTATCGCTAGTGCTATAGCGGGATATATGGCCGGGTTGTTAGGCTCATCTAATAATCCAATATCTGGTGTAACAGTTTCAGTTTTACTTATCACTTCACTAATTTTACTAGGATTTGGACTATCTGGTGATGTTGGTGCATATGGCGTTGCAATTCTTATTGCAGCAGTAATATGTTGTGCGGCAGCTATATCTGGAGATGTCTTACAATCTATGACCTGCGGCCAGATGATTGGTGCAACACCAAAAAATCAGCAGATTGCTGAATTAATAGGCGTTTTAGCAGCAGCTCCAATTCTAGCACTTGTCGTTCAGGCTCTTGATCAGGCATATACGATAGGTAGTACTAATCTGCCAGCGCCTCAAGCTTTTCTGATGAGCGGTATTGTTGAAGGTGTGTTAGGCGGCGGAATGGTATGGCCTTTTGTTATAGCCGGAGCAGTATTAGCATTAGTATTAATTCTTATTGATTTACCCGTCCTTCCGGTTGCTATTGGAATTTATTTACCATTTACTTTAAGCGTTCCAATCTTTGGTGGAGGAATTGTCAGATACTTTACAAACAGACACATTGAAAAGAAATATGGAAGTGCTAAAGAGGAAGAAGTAAGTGAATGGGAACTAGCAATCAAACAGACTGACGTTAAACCAAAGGAAAAGATTATAAGAACCGGTCTTCTTCTCACGGCCGGGTTAATAGCCGGTGAAGCACTCATGGGTGTGATTGTTGCATTCCTCATAATCGGAGGAATTGATCTAGCAATCTTTAGTTATCCACCTATACTTCCATCGTTACTAATATGGTTGTTTATCGCAGTGCTGCTTGCTTATATCCCACTGAGGGAAATCTTTGCTAAGGAATAAGAAAAAGAAAAAAGAAGAACCAAGTAAGCCTACTGAAGAAGAATTCCTAAGATATCGCCCTGTTAGGGCTGATATCAAATGGAAAGAAGATAAAGAGGGTATAGTCACACTTAAAGTTACAAAGTTTAAATCAAAATTTGGTAAATCTTTTTTAAATTTAATTAAAAAGGATAATCACTTTAAAGCAAACATGGACAGGCTTGGAAGTATTGTCTGGAAAGAAAGTGATGGTAGAAAAACTGTTAAAGACATTCTTAAAATTGTTGAAAAAACATTTCCAGATGAAAAAAACATAAACCAGCGTCTATATCTTTTTTTACAGAATCTAAATAATCTAGGTTACATTGAATTAAGATAAATATTAAAACGCTTTTTCACTATTTTTTGCATAATAATATGCACTGCATTTTTTCACGCTTTCTACAAGTTCATTTATATCTATAGGCTTATTTAGATAATCATATACATATGGTTCAAGATTTCCCATGTTTTTATTTTCATGTATTCCTAGAGCACTAATTATTTCTATTTCAACATCTTTTGCATAATTTCTTTCAACTATTTCTTTTATTGTATCCCAACCTGTCATACCCGGCATCATTATATCCATTAGAACTATTCCTTTGAATCCCTTCTCAATTTTTTCAAGGCATTCTTTTCCACTTGAAACAGTTATTACTTCGTAATCATTTTTTTCAAGAATTAATTTTAATGCATCTTGAACATCTGGTTCATCATCTACAACCATTATTTTTGTTTTCATAATGTTCTTTATCCAGTTCTAAATCTTTTTTTCTCTTAAAAAATATTTGGAAAAATATTTTATCATAATATTAATTTAGTTTATTTGGTAATTTTTATATGAAAAAATATGAAATCCTTGATCATACTGCTGATGTTGGAGTAAAAGCATTTGGTAAAACTCTTTCTGAAGCATTTGAAAATATGGCTGAAGCTATGTTTGATATAATTACAGATAACTCTGAAGTTGAAAGTATCGGAGGATATGATATGGAGCTTGAAGCTTCAGACCTTGAACAGCTTCTTGTAGATTTTTTGTCAGAACTTTTATATCTGAATGATGCAAAAAATCTTGTTTTTGGTTTTTTTAAAATAGATATCAATGAAAAAGAAAATAAACTTAAAGCAAAAGTATATGGTGAAAAATTTGATTTTCAAAAACATAAAATCGGTTCAGAAATAAAAGCGGTAACCTATCATATGCTTGAAATTAAGAAAAATAAAAAATGCTCTGCTCAAGTATTGTTTGATATTTAATTTAATACTTTTGAGACAAAGCCAGCGAATACTTTCAGTTACCCTTTCTTTTTGTTTAAATATTAGTTTTACTAATGCCAAATAAGCATCACCGGACGGGAACCTCTAAGAGCGATCCCGAACTCTTTTTTTCTTCCCGGAATAGTTCCCTCCGGCCTCTCCTCACATTTTTTCATGCAAAAGTATTATAAAAAACATTTTTATAACAATCGTTAACTTTTGGTGAAAATAAATGGCTGAAGAAAAAATCACGGCAGATATGAACATAAAGGAAGTAATTGAAAAATACCCTCAAACAGTTCCGGTATTTGGAAAATACAATATGGGCTGCATAGGCTGTATTGCCGCTAGTTTTGAAAGAATAAAGGATATAGCTGGAGTACACGGCGTTGATGTCAATTCTTTTTTAAAGGATTTGAATGATGCTTTGAAAAATTAGATTTTTTTATCAATTATCAAAAAATATTATAATTAGAAGAGTGATGCATTATTGTGGGTTGGATGCAAAATAAGGATAAAAAGACTATTCTGAATTTAATTATAATTTGTGCTTTAGCTTTTGCAATTGTAGGGTTTTTTGTCCCGGTAAGTTCTGTTAGTTATTCTGATGTTTTAGTAGAAAATGGTTATGAACAACCTGATTTATATTGGGTAAAATCAGGTTCTCTATTATCTGATTATTTTAGTGTATATGATTATAGAGATTCTAATAAACCTTCTGAATTTCATAGATATACTTTTTTTAATTTTTTAAAGTTTGAAAATGGAGAGCCTAGTGGAGAATTTTCTTCAATTACTGATTATGATAGTAATGTAGAAAACAATTGGGAAGGTCCTTTATCTTATAGTTTGATTAGGAATATTGAGTTTATTTTTAGTTTGCTACTTTTTTTGCTATTTATCTTTTTTTGCTACAAAATTTTTAAAAATAATGCATTTAAACAAAACAATTTGATTTTATATCTTGGTTTAGTGGTCCTGGTCACTTTTTTTTATGCTCTATTTAGCTATTATTATGGCACCATTTTAAGAGATGTTAATAATTTAGGTTATGCTAATGTATTAAAATTTGAGTATGGTTTTTATTTAACGATTCTCTCAATTATTTTGTTATTATCATTATATATTTTGAAAAAATATAATATTTTTTTCAATTTAGACCATAATAATGTTAAAAAATAATTTTTTAATTTGTTTTTTCTAACAATTTTGAAGGTTTAAACAGAAACATATATATATAAAGAAAAATATATTAATATGTATAAAATAAAATTAAACATTGATTATTGGTGTGATATTTAATGTATCAAGAACAAATATTCGAAGTTAAATCAAGAAAAGAAATTTTTAGCTACATAGAAAAAAATCCCGGTGTACATTTTAGAAAATTATGTAGAGAACTAAAAATTCCTGCATCTACCCTGTCTTATCATCTAAAATATCTTACAAAAAAAAAGTTATTAATAAACGAAGTTGAAAATGGATATTCAAGGTATTATCCATCAAAAAAAGTTTGCAACGGAGAAAAAAAACTAATAGCAATATTAAGAGAAGAAACACCGCGTAATATCATACTTTACCTGTTTCTTTTTTCAGATTCATCTAAAAAAGATATAGTTGAGTTTGCAAAAAAATGGAAAAATCATCCCTCAAAAATTGGATATCACCTAAACAAACACCGTACAACAATAGACTTTCACATAAAAAAATTGAGTGATGAAGGCATTTTAAAATCGTTTAATTGCGGTAATGAAGTAAAATACCGGCTTAAAAACCCTGAAGACATTATTGATATAATAATAAGATATCAAAAAAGCCTTCTTTCAAATGCATATGGGCATTTTTTAAAATATCTTGAAAATGCTGATAGCCTTAAAAAAAAGGATGCTTTTGATAGAGTATTGGATCTTTTCAATGATATGTTTCCCGTGCCTTTTTGCTCATAAAAATTAACTTAAAAATTTTTTCATAATTTTTGTGATAAAATCTAAGTTTAAATGGATCTTTTTACCAATTATCTCAATTATGTCGATATCTTCTTTATCTATACTTATTGTTACAAGGAATAATACAAAATAAACTAGGTATAATAATATAAAGAACAATACTAAAGTAGGATAATCAATAACAAAATATTCTTTTATAATTACGTATAAAATCATTGTTAATGAAATAATAAAAATTGATGGTTTTATTAAATTGTAACTAAAGGATGTTGCTTTTGTAGATAGATATAGGATCCTTGATTTCAATATGTTAAAGACAATTATTGATATTGTAACTGAAACTGCTGCACCCTCAATTCCATATGTTGGTATCAAAAATATATTTAAAACAACATTTACAATTGAAGATATAAAAATAGAATACATTACTTTTTTTGTTTTACCAATAGATATAAGTGTCGCTCCATTTGGCCCGGAAAAGTTTGTAAAAATCGCTCCGACAAGAAGTATTTTTAAAGCATTTGATGAAAAAGCATAGCCTTTACCATATATTATACTGATCGCCTGAGTTGAAAAAAGAAATAAAAATAAAAACAATGGAAATGTTAAAAAACAAAGCCATTTAGTCAAAACTGTATACATTCTTTTTATCTCCTCTTTTTTATCTGCGCCATACAGATTTGAAACAACCGGCATATACAAAACAAGTAGTATTCCAATTGGAAAAGCTACAAAACCAGCTACGGTAACTGCTACCTTATATAATCCAACATCTGCAGCTGTTTTTAATCCTCCTAACATAAGAGTGTTAATCCAGTTTGTAGATGTATTTAGAATAGCTACACCTAAAAGAGGAAGAGAAAAAAATATAAGGGGTTTGGCCTGAGACATTCCTGTTTTTGTTTTTGATAAAATATCAAATCTAGTAATCCTATTCTTAGAATATAAAACAATCAATATACAAGTTATAGCTTGGGATAATAGATAAAGATAGAAAACATAGATGAAAGATGATTTTTTAATACCTAATAATATTAAAAACAAAAAGAAAAGGACGTTTTGGGTTATCTGCTGGAAATAAACAAGAGGTTTTATATCTTTAAACCCTCTAAATATTGATACAAAAATAGTTATTATATTATTGATTGGTATTGCAATTGAAAAAAGCATTAGGGGGAGGGCGAGGGATGGTTCTTCAAAGATATTTACTGCAATATAATTTGAAAGAGTAAATAATATAATTGCAATAATTGTACTAGCAATTATAGTTATTGTAATTGATGAAAAAATTATATCTGGAAGTATTTTAGACTCTTTTTTCCCAATATAATATGCAAGATTTCTAGTAACACCTCTGCTCAGTCCTAATGAGCCAACTGTTGAAAAAAGAGTTAGAAATGAAAAAGCAATGGTAAAGATACCTAGGTCTGTTTTGTTCCATATCCTTGCAATAATAATATGCATGGCTAGTAGAATAAAAGAAGCAACTAAGGAACCAATTAGTACAAAACCTGATCCTTTTACTACTTTATTTAAAGAATCTGTGATTAATGTTTTATCAGTTTTTTCTTTGTTTTCTATTTAATCACTTCTCCTTTTTAGTTTTTTTTAGTAGTTTATTTTTTGATAAAAAAAGTAATAAAATTTTTTAGTTTTGTCTTTTTTTATCCCATCCTTTTAAAATTGTAAATAGTTTAACTAAATTTAATGTTTTTTGCTAGTTTTACATTATTTTTTTTCTGTGAGGAATATTGTGCTATAAAGTTTATATAGTTAAGCTATTAATATATTTTACAGAAAATAAAAAGGATTGTTTGATAGAATGAAAAGTAAAATAATTACGATATTTGTGATGATGCTGATGATTACGACTGTTTTGGTAAGTTTTCCAACTTTACTTGCTGATTATGTGAGAGATCAAAGTCAAGAAGATCATGATCGTGCTTTTGGAATTCGTTATGGCAATTGTGGCGGAGAATTTGGTTGTGCACAATCATTTAAACCATCTATGAATATATTGTCATGCATTCAGGTAAAAATAAGAAAAGTTGGAGCGCCTGATATAGAACTCAAGGTTGAATTAAGAAAAAATAGTCCAAATGGAGACCTAATTGATACTAATAGTTATTCAAAACTTGATTTTTTTGATAATGATTGGACATGGCGTGAAATTGATTTTGACGTATCTGTTTCTGTAGATAGTAGTTATTCTATAGTAATGTTGCCTGCTTCAAGTTACCCTGGAAACTCCTTTGGATATGAATGGGCATATGGATTTGATACAGACTATACTAGAGGGGGATATTATGAAACTTCTGATGGTGGAGACACTTGGAATAATAATAAATATGAAGATAGAGATTTTTGCTTTAAGACATTTGGCTATAACAATGAAGAAGAATACACATTAACAGTTGATAAAGTTGGTCAAGGTACAATAGATTTATATCCACCTGGTGGAACATATGTAGAAGGAACTGAAGTTACAATAACAGCAAATCCATCAGAAGGGTGGAGTTTTTCAGGATGGACCGGAGATATTTTTGGTAATAGAAATCCAACTACAACTATTATGAATTCTAATAAACATACAACAGCACATTTCGAAGAAGAACAGACCGAAGAATTGGAGGTAGATGCTGGTGGACCATATATAGGTTCTAAAGGTAAATCAATAAGTTTTGATGGTACAGTAACAGGAGGAAAACAGCCATATTCTTATCATTGGGAATTTGGAGATGGTTCGACATCAACTGTATTAGATCCTTCTCATTCTTATTCAAGTACAGGTATTAAAACTGTGACATTAACCGTGTCGGATGGTAATGGACAAGATAAAAAGGTTGGAACAGCTGCAGCAATTGGCAATAACTATGATAAAAAATTTGCAGTGATCTTAGTAGGCTTTCCAGGTGGTTCAAATGCTAATGAAGATCAATTTTTTTATTCCCATAATCTAATTGCCGCACAAAAAATGTATGACTGTTTAAAAAATAATTACCAATTTACTGATAAAAACATCTTTGTTTTAATATCCCAAAGATCCGATCTATATTTCCCAGACGGCTATAATGATCTAATTAGAGACAATTGGGCAAATAAAGATATTGTTAGATCAGTATTAAAAAATGATATAGCTAGTCATGTTGATGATGATGATCTAGTGTTTTTTACATATATAGGGCACGGTGAAAAAAATAACCTAATATTAAACCTTGTTGACACAATTAATCCAAATGAACTGATAAATGATTATCTAAATGATGCTGATGATGGTCAATTAATCTTTAATTTATTTGCCTGTAAAAGCGGTAGTTTTATAAATGAACTATCCAAAAAAGAACATAAATTCAAAAACATAATACTAACATCTAGCAAAGCAAACGAATATACTGGTGCATCTAGGGATAACCAAGGGAACTACCACAGCTGGATTCTATCATATATAGAAGGACTAGATAGATCAGGGGATTTAGATAACAATGGACATATTTCTATCCAAGAAGCATTCAAATACGCTACAAATTTACATACAAATAATGATCAACATCCATTATTAGACGATAATACTGATGGCATTGGACATAACACTGAAGAAAATGGATATAACCCTTTTTCACGTTCTGAAGATGGTTTTTATTCATCTTTGGTAACACTAGATCTAAATGGTAAGGTTACTCCCAAGGCGAAAACAAAACCAAAAACAATAGAATATCCATTGATTAACAGGTTATT
>CAZKQS010000022.1:0-12990 GCA_964554985.1 uncultured Thermoplasmatales archaeon
ATTTCAATTATTGTTATATCTTGACTGTGGGGGAAGAAATATACAGAGGAAAAATAAGAAAATAAAATATTTGATATATCTGTTTATAATTTTCTTTTTAACTTTAACATCTATCGTTTCAGCTATCAGATTTAAATCTGTTGAGTTTTCTAGTGATCAAAATGTTTTAGATGAAGACTCTTTTGATTTTTATATTGAAAAACCTAAAAAATCAACAGTATATTTTATGGGAAAAGAACTATTTGGTTGGGTTTTTTATAGTTTGATAATAGGCCCGATAAATATTGAAATAAACGAAAGTGATTATGAGGTTTCAAAGATAGAACATATAGAGCTATCTATAAACAATCAACTAAAGACAAAGATATATGAAAAACCCTACAAATGGAAATGGAGAGAAACTGGTTTTGGTAAATATAGGATTCAAATTGATGCATATGATTTAAGCAAAAATCATATAAAAAAGGAATTAACTGTTATGAAAATATTCTGAAAAAAATTTAAAAAAAATGTAGGTTAAGTTTTTAATCACATATTTGTTGATAAAAATAGATTGATATGGCATACAATGTCTATGTAATTAAGCTAGATAAAAAAGTAATTACTTCAAAAAAATTCAGAGAGAAAAATCCCAATATGAAAAAAAGACGTACCTGCTATTACGTAGGTCAAACATGTCATAACCCAGAAACTAGATTTAAACAACACAAAAAAGGATACAAATCAAACAGCTTTGCAAAAAAATATGGTAAGAAACTTGCCTGGAGAAAATTCAAAAAATATAATCCAATTAAAACAAGGAAAAAAGCAGAGGAAATTGAACGGTTTCTCACTGAAAAACTAAGAAAAAAAGGACATGGCGTTTGGTCTAATTAATAGAATAATTTAACTTTATAATAAAGATTTTATGTAAGTTTGTAATTGATTTCTTATGCAGTCTATAGTAAGCTTAGTTTTTTTCATTATTTTTCTAATTGCTGGCATTTCCTTATTTATATGGGGATTTTTATCATTTAGATCAAAGAGACTAATTGAAAATATCCCTACATCAAAGATTCGTTCAATTGCTATGGGTCTTGTTGAAATTACAGGCAGGGTTGTTCCAAGGAAAGATAATCTTTTGAAAAGTCCTTTTTCTCAAAATGATTGTGTGTATTACAAATGTACAATTGAGGAATACAGACATTCTGGTAAAAACAGTAGATGGGTTACAATTTTTAAAGATGAAAAATATGATTTTTTCTATTTAAAAGATGATACAGGAATGGTACTAATAGATCCTAAAAATGCAAAGATAGATATTCCAAAAGATAATTGTTTTGAATCAAGAATGGGAAATGATCCACCTGATTCTGTTAAATATTTTCTAAAACAAACAAACATAGCATTTGAAGGTTTTTTATTTGGTATAAACAAAACCATGAGATATACTGAATGGTATATTGCACCAAATGATAAACTCTATATCATGGGTACCGCTTCAGATAATCCATACGTAAAAGAAGCAAGTTCCTTAAAAGGAGCGGAGGATGTAATGATACATAAGGGAAAAAATGAGAAGTTTTTCTATATATCTGATAGAGGTGAACATTCAGTCTTAAGAAGATTTAGTATGAAGGCTTATGGCGGAATTATAATTGGATCATTTCTTATCGTTTTAAGTTCTATTATTGCAATAATAATTTAAAAAGAGGGAAATAAGATATGATAGGTATAGTTATTGGAGTAATCGTTCTAATTTTATTATTAGCATTTACAATTTTCTTTGTTATAATGTACAATAATATTATTAGATTGAAAAATAATATTAGCAAATCCTGGGCAAATATTGATGTTTTACTTAAACAAAGATCAAATGAAATCCCAAATCTATTAGAAACTGTCAAAGGATATATGAAACACGAGAAAAAAACACTTGAATCACTTACTAATATTAGGTCTTTTTTAGATGAATCAGAGACCTTTTCAAAAAAAGCAGCTGCTGATAAAAAAATAACTGAGTTATTAAAAAGCGTATTTGTAGTTGCAGAAAACTATCCTGATCTAAAAGCAGGAGAAAACTTTATGAAACTTCAAAAAAGGATCAGCGGTCTTGAAAATGAATTAGCTGATAGAAGGGAGTTTTATAACGATAGTGTTACAATCTATAACATAAGAATTGAATCCTTTCCTGATCTAATAATTGCAAGGCTTATGCATCTAAAAACAGCTGATCTTTTTAAGGCTAGTGTTGAAGATAAAGAATATGTGAAAGTGAACTTTTAGATATAAAGTAATTAATCAAAGTCAATCAATCTTTCATTTTTTTAAAATCTAATATCATAAAATCTTACAATTTTTCTTTAAATATTCTATTTATTCTTCTAGTTATCTCAAATAATGCAAGTATCTTCATTGCTTTGACCTGATCTTTAGTTTTTTCTTTAAGCTCACCAAAGGATAATTCAGAAAGTTTAGTAAAATTATATTCTTTTAAAAGCCGATTACTTAGGTCTATTACGTTTTCTTTTTTGTTTCCACGAGTAAGAAGGATTGAAAGAAGTTCAGCATCACTTAAGCTATCAACACCATTACGTTTAAGTCTAACACCTGGTCTATTGTACCAGGGGATATCTTTCATTTTCATAGACTTGGAAACTATTTTTTTAGAATATATAGATAACGTTATGATTTGAACTAAAAAAATCAAATTCTAGCATATAAGTAATTAAATAAAGTGAAACCCCAATAACAGACAACAAGTTTAGTTAACAAAAAATCTATTGGGGTATTAAAATATGAAAATGGATTTTGAAAAAAACATAGTTAAAGATGGATATGGAACATGGGAAATTAAAGAAAAAATAAATGATTGCTATATTGCAAAAGGATTTGGCAACATAAACGATGATGAACATGCATATAACATTGGATTTAAAGATCAACATATATCAGTGATGAGGCTTCTTCCAAAGCATTTCTTTGATCTAAGCATTGCTATAATCAACATGATAAAAAACTTTCCAGATGAAGAAAAGCTTCCAAGTGAATTGAGGAAAATAAAAAGTAAGTTAAATAATATATATTAGATCACACAAATAATATAACTATAAAAAATTATATATTACAGATCAGAAAATGAAACTAAGAAGCGTTTCCTTTGATACATCTTTTCTTCTAAATAAGAAACCAAACATAGATGAAATAATCAAAAGATTATCACATGACACTATTCCTTGTTTTATAACAACAGTAGTTCTTTCAGAACTAAAACAATTAATGGTATGGGGGAGAATTTCAAAAAAAGAATACAAAACGGCAATAAAAAGGATAAAGAAAACAAAGGCAAAAATAATTGACTTTAAAAATAGACTTCTATCTGATACTTTTGCAAAGGAATGTGTTTATTCAATGGAAAAACACCATGGAGTAGAACCAAAGAACATAATAAATGACTGTAATATACTAATTCAAACTCTGAAAAACGGTGTTGATATATTTCTCTCCCAGGACTTTCACTTCACATCAAAGATAACAAGAAATGTAATAGAAGAAGTAAGCAATCAAGCATGTACCGATTTTCAAATGATGTGTGATACAAACCTTTATTCAATTGACGCAAAAACTTTTCTTGAAGCATACAAAATAGGTGAAATAAACATTAATTTGATTAATTCTAGAATTAAATCGATAAAAAAAGATGGAAAAAGACTCTGATAAAAAAACTATTTACGATATCTATAAACGAATTTATTAGAGGAAAATATTTAATATAAAGATATAAATATAGAAGTTGGTGAAATATTTTGAAAAAAACAATACTGATAGCTATTTTATTTTCAATGATCCTTATCATTTCAACTTTTCCAAATGTATCAGCATCACAATATAAAAGAGAAGAAATCGAGAAAAAAATCGATGAAATAACTAAAGAAAACAAAGAATCAAAGTGGTTCCCAGGTTTTATTATCTTTCAACTAATCAAAGGAGCTGTTGCTTTAGTACTCGTTCTTTTGATACTCTTTGACCTAATTGAACCAGAGGAAGCATAAAATATCAGAAAAAACAAGGAAATGGAAATAATTATATATTACACTAATTATATATTATGTATAATACTTTATTACCTATTAACATGGGGCGGCGTAATTAATGAATGAAACATCAAAAAAGAATTTAGCAATAATAATTGGAATAATAGTTGTATTATCTGCTATTGGAGCAGTTTTATATTTTGAGAAAACTGATAAAACCGAGAAAAAAGAAGGAAAAGATAAATACATACTAAAAGAAGGAGTGAATTTAATAGAAGAAACATATGAATTCAATGAACCAGAAATCAAGGAAAAAAATGACCTAAGCATAATAAATGTTGATGGAACAGATTTTCACAGCCAGGGAGATGGAAGGCCAGTTCTACCAGTTAAACTAATAACAAAGTCATTTGCATTTGGTACAAAAATCCTATCAGTCGAATATGATTATAAAACACCTGAAATAATAGACCTTTCAAATAAATTATCATACGCATCATGCTCAACAAGTACAAAAGAAAACAAAGAAATATATGATAGTTCAGAAATGTATCCAGAAGATTTTGTAACATACCATACAGGTGGAGGTCTTTCTGAAGACACTTATAAAACATTTTTAAATATTAGAATCTATCCAGCAACATATATACCAATAGAAGACAAAATACATTTTACTGAAGAAGTAAAACTAAAGATAATTTATGAAGAACCCAAAGAAGAGATTTTAGGATACAAAAATGAGTATGATCTACTAATAATATCACCAAATGAATTTACAAAAAATATTGAACCATTAATTGAGTTTAAAGAAAAAAACAGCATAAAAACAAAACATATCACAACAGAAGAAATATACAAACAATATAATGGAAGAGATAAGGCAGAACAAATAAAATACTGTATAAAAGAGTCAATTGAAGATTTTGGAATAAAAACTGTTCTATTAGTAGGAGGGCTTGACGGTCAATCAGCAAACTGGAATCTACCGGCAAGATATAGCCATATGTTAATAAGAGAAGGAACACAAGAAATAACTGAACCCGATTTTTTATCAGACCTCTATTTTGCTGATATTTACGATAGTGAAGGCAACTTTTCAAGTTGGGATACAAACAATAATGATATTTTTGCCGAGTACGAAAATGGAGTAATAGATGAGATGGACTTGTATCCAGATGTAAGATTAGGAAGACTTGCCTGTAGAAACAAATTTGAAGTAAAAAACATGGTAAATAAAATCCTAAAATATGAAAAAGCAAGTCCTGGTAACTGGTTTAAAAACATGATTCTTATAAGTGGAGATCACTGGGCTGATGAAAACCAAGTAAGCGAAGGAATACTTATAATGGAAGAAGCAAAGGACATAATGTCTGATTTTAATCCGGTTGAAATATATGCAACTGAAGAAAGCAAGCTTAAAATAAGAGATATTAACAAAGCAATAAACAATGGAGCAGGTTTTGCTTATTTCTGCGGACATGGAAGCCCAAAAGCATGGGGAATACATTATCCGCCAGACGCAAAAGGATGGGCACCATCAATACTTGGACTGAACCCAACTTTGCTATCATTCTACAAACCTATTTATATGAAATTTTTAAGAAATAAAGAAAAACTACCAGTAACACTAGTCGGCGGATGTAACAATGGTCAATTTGATGTTAGATTTTCACAAAGAAAGATAACTAGCTGTTGGGCATGGCAACTTACAAAGCAGAAAAGAGGCGGAGCTATTGCAACAATTGCAAACACAGGCCTAGGAACACATGCAATGGACGACTCAGATGATGATGGAAAAAATGATTACATAGAAGCATACGATGGATGGCTTGAATTAAAATTCTTTGAACTATACAATAAGGAAAACATAGATATGTTAGGTGAAATCCATCAGGAAGCAATGACTCGATATCTAAATACATTCCTTGGAAACTATGATGAAATGGATGCAAAAATGGTTCAGCAATGGCAGCTCTTTGGAGATCCTAGCATACAACTAAAATAAAAACAATTCCATTTTAAAAGGTGAGTATTATATATTTAATGCAATTTGCATATATCTATTATTTAACCTTAGAAAGGATAATTAAGACTTTTTTATATAATAAATTTGAATAATCTTTAATAAAATTCATAAAATACACAAAATACTTAAATAGTTAACATCTGTTAACAACTTAATCCTTTTTGTCGGGGGACAATATATATGAGAGATAGAAAAAATAAAAAAAATTTTTTGAAAGCCAAGATTTTTGTAATAGCACTGATAATGATCGCTGTTTCATTTACAGCAGTAACAACAAACGCAAGATATGAAAAAACAGAAACAATGAAATATGTTTTTAGTTTCAAAGAGCCAAATCTAAATGAAGCAAATATATTAGATGAAACATACACAAAGGTTTCAATTCCTGGTACAATATCTACTGGTTTAAAAGTAGGTGATCCTATTGTTCAAATTAAACCTATCAGTTTGTTAATTCCACAGGGTAAAAAAGTAAATGATGTAACTGTATCCTATAAAAATATAGTAGAAGTCAAGACTCAAAGAAAGGGGTTTGACCTAGAAAAAAACCCTGTGACTCCATATCAGCAACCAATTCCAATTGGCAAAAAAGCTCCAGATAACTTAGTAAAAAACAATGAGATATATGATTCTGATAGAAGATATCCTGGAAAGGTTTCTGATAATGTAAATGTAGGTCTTTCACGCGGTTATTCCATACTCTCAATTGATCTCTACCCTGTTCAGTATATGCCAAAATCTGGTAAACTCTATTTTATTAAGGAAATGATTGTCGATGTTGAATTAAAGGATACAAAATCTTTAAATCCTTACTTTAGGAATAATCCTGATGATGAGTTATGGGTTGAAGGTTTAGTATCAAACCCTGAATTAACTGGCTCTTATAGAAATACTGGTTTTGATGGATTAGATTATCCTGGCGGTATTTGTGATCCATCTGATAATTATGATTATGTAATTATAACAACTGAACAAAACGATCTTGATTATTGGGATACAGATAGCTCTAAACCTTATAATTGGGATAGTCTGATGGATAGACATGAAACAGAGGACGGATTAAGCTGTACTCTTGTAACAATGGAAGAAATCAATTCAGAACCAGCCTATGAAAATAGTGATCCTTTGTTTGATGATACACCTGCTCATATCCGTGAATTTTGTCGCGATGCTTATGAAGATTGGAGTACAAGTTATATTTTAATTGGTGGCGACGATGAATTGATACCAGCACGTGAAATGGATTATGGTTATGAAAGTAATGTTGATTCTGATATTTACTGGAATCATCTTGATAATACATTTAACGAAGATGGTGATGACAACTGGGGTGAAGCAGGTGATGGTGGTTTTGATCTGTACTCTGAGATGTATATCGGCAGACTTACTTGTGATGAACCACAGGATGTATCAAACTGGATGACTAAAAGTTTTTATTACTCTGATTCTATTGAGGAGGATTATTTAGAAAACGCTGCTTTTTATGGTGGAAACTTAGATCAACCGCCGTATAATTATTGGGATACAGAGGGCGATGATTTTATTGATTATAGTGCAATAAAAGGGACAAATAATTGGCTTGGCCCAAATCCAAATAATGATGGACCATATCCCGGCTGGCTTGGCTTTCAATATGGCTTTGAAACATGGAATTCAAACAATCCTGGCAGTGAATTTAATCTATCTGTGAAATGGACTGGAGAAGGAGATAGTTCTGGTGACGATGGGCCTAATCCAGGTGGATGGCAGGGCGGCAGCACCTCATCTGCTGTATCTGGGCTAAAAAATGCGATTAATAATGATCAAGTAACCTTAATCAGCGCTATTGCTCATGCTAACTCAGATATGTCCATGGATGTACAGAAAAATAGCTGGGAATCTGATTATCATAACACAAAACCATTTTTCCTACATGATTACGGATGTCATTGCGGCGATATGGATGCATCAGATGATGGAGTGTTGCATTCAATGCTATTTCACTCAGACACTGAACTAGCATTTGGCTGTGTTTATCATACAGGTTACGGATGGGGGAATCTTGAGTCAACAAATTCAAGTAGTGCTCTTCAACAAAAAAGTTTCTGGGATTATTTGTTCGATGTAACTAACAACTCAGGTAATTCTGATAACTGGCAGCTAGGTAAAGCTCAGGCCCATTCTAAAGACCTAATGGCACAGACAATAAACTGGGATCCAGGCACTGGTACATGGCGAGGGACAATCCAAAGTTGTCTATTATTTGCTGATCCAGCACAACGCATAAAGCCACCTGTAAAACCAGATCACAATATTGGTGTGCAAGATCTAGATGTATCTTCTCATGAACCCGCCGATACAGATATCCTAATTACTTCAACATTATATAACAACGGAAAAAATGACGAAACAGATGTAGAAGTTAAATTTTTAGTTAATGGAATAGAGGATTATAGTACAACTATTCCATTCTTTGGAAAGGATACAACTGAATTAGTTGAATGGAATTACCATACGCCAAATTCTGGTACAAAAACACTTTGTGTTGAAGTACAGAGTATACCTGGTGAAAATATCACTAGTGATAACGAGATCTGTAAAGAAGTATATTTTGGCCCCGACATAGCGGTTATTGATATTCAAGCACCAGATGTTGCAGGTATGGGCGATCCAAATATCGTTGAAGGACTTGTAAAAAACCTAGGTGCGTCTAATGAGAATAGTATAGATGTTCAATTGATTGCAAATGATATTTTAATTGAAACACAAACAATATCATTAAACAGTGGGGAAAGTGAATGGGTAACCTATACATGGGATTGTTTAACATCAGGATGTGGAACATATAATGTTGAAGTCTATGCAACACCAGTAACAGGTGAAACAAAACTAGACAATCAAAATAAACTACAAGAGGTAAATGTTGTAAATTTAGTTTTTACAGATAATTTTGAAACAGATCAAGGATGGATAGTAGAAAACAACTTAGATTTAACAACTGGTGCATGGGAAAGAGGTGGACCAGTTGGCGGTGGAGATCGTGGAGATCCTCCAACAGATTATGACGGCTCAGGCCAATGCTATTTAACCGACAATCAAGATGGAGATTATGATATAGATGATGGTATAACTTGGTTGATTTCTCCAACTTTTGATGTAGACGGAGAAGAAGACATCATAGTTCACTATGCACTATGGTATACTAATGATTATGGCGCTGATCCAAATAACGATCTTTTTAAAACCTATGTTTCAAATGATAACGGAGCAAATTGGATTTTAGCTGAGACCATCGGCCCAGATTCTACTTCTGGTTGGAACGTACATGAATTTAAAATAGATGATTATGTAACACCTACAGATCAAGTAAAGATTCGTTTTGAGGCATCTGATCTTAATGAGGGATCTGTTGTCGAGGCCGCAGTAGATGACTTTGTATTGTACTGTCCGTGTTCTATAACTGTACCAATAATGAGTTATGATCCCGCTTCACATGATTTTGGTACAATGCAGCCAGATCAAACAGATTCTACCAATTTTGAAATATGGAACGCTGGTGCAGATACACTTACTTACACACTTAGCAAAACAGATGACTGGCTTGGAGTAAACCCAACATCTGGACAATCCACAGGTGAACATGATACTATTACAGTTTCAGTTGATACAACAGGTTTATCAATGGGGTCTTACACTGGAGAGGTAACAATTACATCAAACGGCGGTAATGGAACATATACTGTATATCTTCAGATAGGAGCACAAGGAGATGAAGAGATAGATGTAAATCAATCAGTATTTGACCGTGGGCTTCCAATTAGATATGCTCTTGATGGTACATGGGGAGCTGCGCAAAGCTTCGTACCTACAGACAGTATAATTACACGTGGAGAGATATATCTAAGAAAATTTGGAACACCAAGCTTTGATCTAACTGTTGAACTCCGTGAAGATGCACCAGATGGAGCCTTAGTTGATACTGTAACTTATATAACTAGTGAAGTACCATCCAGTTGGACCTGGTTTGAAGTTGATTTTACTGATACACCTGTTTCTATTGGAACAGATTATTTTATTGTAGTTCCGCCACCATTAACTAATCCAGGCAACAGCTTTGGATATGAATGGGGATATGCATTTGGAGATCAATACCCAGATGGTGCATTCTGGTTCACACGAGACGGTGGAGGCCTATGGCGCGATCTACCAGATAACTATGAGTTCACATTCAGAACATATGGTATAAACTAATCAAAAATAATCTAAAACTCTTTTTTTTCTTTTTTTTAAAAAAAATTTAGCAATGAAAATAAAGCCTATATTCAAGATCAGTTGTTTCAGAGATATATTTCTGCCATTCTTTACTTTTATATTTTGTAAATAACTCAACAGTTTCTTTACCGATAGCATTTTTTATAACATCATCTGATTCAAGCTCAGCAATTGCTTCATTAAGATTAGTTGGAAGCTTTTTGATACCAAGATCCTTAACATTTTCACTCATCCTATAGATATTCTTTGGAATAGGATCATAATCTATCTTCTTTTTTATGCCATCTATTCCTGCATGTATCATAGCTGCATACAAAAGATAGGGATTTGCTGCTGGATCAGGATTTCTAACCTCGACATCAATGTTTTTTCTCGCTGGAATTCTAACTAGACTACTTCTATTATGCTGAGCCCATGCTATATAGATTGGTGCTTCAAAATTAGGAATAAGACGCTTATAACTATTTAAAGTTGGATTAGCAAGAGCCGCCATACCACAAGCATGCTCAAGGATCCCGCCAATAAAGTATCTTGCAGTCTGACTTAGCCTGTATTCATCATTATTATCCTCAAACATGTTTTTTTTATTTTTAAAAAAACAGACATGGGCATGCATACCGTTTCCTGCATCATCAGAAAAAGGCTTAGGCATAAACGTTACAAGTAGATTAAAAAGACTTGCAACTTCTCTAGCTAAATATTTAAAATATATGCAGTAATCAGCAGCAGAAAGAGCATCTATCGCCCCAATCTCAACTTCATGCTGATACAATCCTACTTCATGATGATGATATTTTACATCATAATTATTTTTTATTAAAAACTCTGAAAGAGTCTTACGATATTCTTTGCAGTCATCAAGAGAAGGTGGTGCAAAATAACCCTGCTGCTCAACTATTTTTGGTTCTTGCTCGCCGTGTTCTAAAAGAACATAGAACTCCATCTCAGGGCTTATCTTTACTTCATCAAAACCACTTTTTTTAGCATATTTAATTGAATCTTTCAAAATTTTTCTCGGACAAGAAATAAAAGGTTTATTTGATAGATCATAGATTTCACCTATAAACCTTGCTTCATCTTTTTCATGTGGAAGAATTAAAAAAGAATCAGGATCTGGTTTTACTATCATATCAGATTTTTCTACTTTTGCAAAACCAACACTTGAGCCGTCAAAACCAATACCATCTGAAGTAACTTTATCAATAAAAACACTACTAGGCATATGAAGAGTGCGAAGTCTACCGATTAGATCAGTGAAATGAAGCTGTATCCATTTTATATTGTTATCTTTGATTTTCTTTTTAATAACTGAGTTAGTCATGAAATTGACATGAATTATGCTATAGATAAATACTTTCCTGAAAGAATAGTATAATAATATATATTTTTACAAAATCCCAATAAAATAAAAAAATATAAAAGATTTATTTTATAGTATAAATCTATTAAGTAATGATAGTAGGTTTTGATGGTTTTCAAAGAATCTTAATAGTAGCATATTTGTATGTATCTTACTTTTTGCCTCATAGCTACATGGCTTTTTTAGTGGAAAGTTATCAAGGTTATTACTTTGATCAAAATTCGATTCGTAATTACGATAGCTATCAATATAATATTTACCCTCATTTATATAACCTGGATTAATCAAATAATCCGACCAGTAATTACCCTCGCTACCGTCGTCCCAAAAGTTTTCTCCTCCATAAGTTGCCCTAGCATTTGCGTTATTTAGATAAATGCCATTTCTTATAAAATCATTGTGATGTATAACATTTTCTTCAGAATCACTAATACCTAATCCTTGTGCATTAGGTTTTATTCCATTTTTATGTATTACGTTTTTAACAATAGTATTAAGAGAAGAATTATAGATATCAATTCCGCCAAAATAGTTATTTGAGACAATATTATTCATAATTTCATTATTATTAGAAATGGATAAAACAATTCCACGGCCGTTATTAGATACGTCATTGTTACAGATACTAATATAAGAAGATTCTCTCACAAAAATACCTGTCTTGAGGCAATCATCTGGCAATATAGTAAAACCTGAAAGCTCTATATATTTGCATCCATTTTTTATACGTACAATACGATCATGATCACTTTTAATTTTTGTATTGACTTTATTTTCGCCTTTTATCTTTAAATTTGATTTATGATCTATACTAATATTCTCTTTATATGTACCTGGACGAACCAAAATAGTATCACCACTTTTTGCATTATCTATTGCATCCTGAATCATAGTATAATCACCTGATCCATCCTTATCAACAATAAGTGTGTTATGATCATTAATTCTTACTTTACTAACACCTATTTCTTTACTATAAACCACTGATACACTTAATATTAGAAACATGCTTATTATTCCAATACATATTATTTTTCTTTTCATTTCAATCACATCATTTATATATTTATATAAATTGATTAAAGCAGTATATAAACTTTATAGAACAATATTCCTCATCAAAAGAAAAAACCAAAAGATTATTATTATAACACATCGTTGGAAAAACAAAAACAATAAACAATTTTTAATAGAAGGTCTAAAAACATGCCAGAAGAAATACTTAAAAGCAGAGTAGGAAGAACGCCGCTAGTGCGTGCAAAAAACTTAGAAAAAGAACTAGGAATAAAAAAAATATTTCTAAAACTAGAAGGAAATAATCCCTCAGGCCACAGAGAAGA
>CAZKQS010000023.1:0-10912 GCA_964554985.1 uncultured Thermoplasmatales archaeon
TTTAATCCAATCTCTTTAAGAAGTTCAAATTTTTGATAGTCCTTTCCACCAGGCGATATCTCATCAGAAACACCAGGCGTTGTTATAATAATACTTTCAGAGAAAACAACTGTTTTACCAGATAATACTGATGATGTATCAATAATATAAACTAATTCTTTTTTTGAAACCATTTTTATCTATTTTTGCCTAAAAAATTTCAAGAATTTTTTTTATTTCAATCTGTTTTTGTTCACCTGTTTTCATGTCTTTAACTGTTACTTTGTTTTCTTTCATCTCATCTGGCCCAACAATTATTACTTTTTTTGCATTTATTGAGTTAGCATATTTAAAAGATTTACTCATACCTCTATTGTTTAAGTCTTGATCAGTAACAATATTATTTTTTCTCAAATTTTCAGTGATCTCTATTGCTTTATTTGCCATGTCTTCAGTGACAGGGACTACAAATGCATCGATATAGTTTTGTGGAAAAGTGTATCCCTCTGTTTCTAGAGCAAGTAACACTCTATCAAAACCTATAGCAAAACCAGATGTATCTGTTTTTCTTCCTCCAAATAAAGATACTAGCTTATATTCGCCCCCACCACAAATCTGTTTTTCAGCACCAAGTGAAGGTGCCTCTATTTCAAAAACTGTTCCAGTGTAGTAATCAAGACCTCGAACTATTCCAAGTGTAACCTTAAAATTTCTAATTTTAAATGTTTTTTCAACAAGACCCACAATCTTTTCAAACCTACTAATCTCTTCTTCTAATTCTTTACCTAAAAAAATTTTTATTTTATCGATATCATCTGTTTGAATTAAATCTATAAAATCTGTAATAGTCTTATTATCAAATCCAAACTCTTGGAGAGCATTGTATACATCTTCAAATAGTTCTTTATCAATTAATGGTATAATATATGCTATTTGGTCTTTTTTTAGATTAATTTTTTTAAAAATAGCTGATAAAAGTTTAAGATTTCCAATCTTTAAATTAATATTTTTAACGCCAGAATTTTCTAGAATTTTATATGACATGGAGATTAATTCTGCAATTGCAAGTGGAGTTTTTGTACCAATTAGTTCACAACCAGCTTGCATAAATTCTCTGTATCTACCTTTTTGAGGTCTATCATATCTATAGCAATTTCCAAAATAAAACAGTTTTAGAGGTTTTGGTTCCATCTGTAGTTTTTCAACATAAAATCTCATAACAGGCGCAGTAAGCTCAGGCCTTAGTGCTAGTTTTCTTCCGCCTTTATCTTCAAAAGAATAAATCTCACTTATTATTCCTTGACCTGATTTTGCTGTAAAAAGGTCAAGTTTTTCAAAGGTAGGCGTCTGAATCTCTTTATAACTATAGTTTTTGAAAACTTTTTTTATACTTTCTTCTAAGTAATTTCTTTTTTTCATTTCCTCTGGAGTAAAGTCCCTTGTACCTCTTGGATTTTGAAACACAAATCCTTTGAATGAACATCTTATTTAATATTCTTTCGACAAAAATGGTTAAATATTTTATATTTTTTCTATTTCTGTTTAAAATCATAAGGAGAGATAAATTTATGGATGAAAATAATGCTAAAGAAATAATTTAACAGTTAAAACTTATTAATGAGAGGCTTGATTCTCTTGTTGATACAATTAGAAGTAAATAAAAAGGGGGTTTATTAAAAAATGGTAAAACATGAAGATAGAAAGAATTTAAGCGATAGAACTCTTGATTTAGACAGAGCCAGACAATCTATAATCGAAGAACTTGAAGCTGTAAACTGGTATCAAGAAAGAATTGATGCAACTAGCGATGAACAGTTGAAAAAAATATTGATCCATAATAGAGATGAAGAAAAAGAACATGCTGCTATGCTTATAGAATATGTTAGAAGAATAGATGAAGAGTTTGATGAAGAACTTGAAACATATCTTTTTTCAAAAAAAGACATAACTGAAATCGAAGAAGATTAAAACTTATTTTAATCTTTTTCTCATAAATTTTTCTAGTTTATCAAATGCTTTTTCAAGTATTTCCATTTGAGGTAAGATTACTGCTCTAAAATGATTTTTACCATATAGGGAACAAAAACCTGAGCCGTGAACTAATAAAACCTTCTGATCACTGAGTAAATCAAGGACAAAATCTTTATCATTTTTCCAAATATTTTGATCCATCGCTTCAATTTTTGGAAAGATATAGAATGCACCTTCTGGTTTAGCTGTTGATATTCCTTCTATTTCATTCAATCGTTTATATGCAAAATCTCTTCTTTGCCTGAGTTTATCATTTACTTGTTCTATATGATGCTGAGGGCCATTCAATGCAGATATACATGCTCTCTGACAAACCGAGTTTGCACACAGCCTTGATCTAGCTATTCTCATAAATGCATCATATACTTCATCTAGTTCACCATTATGCTGAAACATTACATAACCCATTCTCCAGCCTGGAACAAGATATACTTTAGAAAAACCATTAAATGTTATAATTGGAACATCTTTAGTAAGTGATGCTGTTGCATATTGTTTTTTGTCAAATGCCATATCATCATATATTTCATCTGAAATTACTGGTATAGTGTATTCACCTGCAATGTCAATTATTTCTTTTATTACTTCTTTTGAATATAGTGCACCTGTTGGATTATTTGGATTAATCAAAACAATTCCTTTTGTTCTATTAGAAATCCTCTTTCTTATATCATCAGTATCAGGCTGCCATCCTTCTTCTTCTATGCATCTGTAGGGAATCGGAAGGCCACCGTTGACTCTTGTAATCAGGGTATACTGAGGATAAGTAGGCCCTGGAATTAAGAGTTCATCATTTGGATCAATTGAGGCATTTAAAAGCAGTTGAAGTGATTCAGTAACACCAGTTGTAACGCAAATATCTTCTTTGTTATATGAAACATTATTTCTTGTTTTTTCACGAGTAATTATTGAATCAATCAACTCCGGATATCCTTCAGAGGGAGCATAACCATTATAGCCCTGATTTGCAGCTTTATACAAGGAATCCTTCATATGTTGTGGTGTATCAAAATCGTATTTGTTTGGATCGCCAATATTTAAATGAAGTATTTCTTTTCCTTCTTTTTCAAGTTTTTTAGCAGGAACTACTACTTCTCTAATTGCATATGAAACACCTTGAGAACGTTTTGATGCTTTAATCATATAAACCAACAAGAAAGCCGTATATCAAGAAGTATAATATATATTTGGTGGTAAAAGAAATTATGAATATTTTTTCATAGAGTAATCTTCTCTAACTATACATTTAAATCTGTTTTGATCCTTTAAGTATTGTAGATTTTCATTTACTAGAACTGCTGATCCATCTTTTCTTTTATGTATTGTTTTAAATGTTACTACACCTTTTTTCTTAGCATCCTTAATCTTCTTTTTTATGTCCGTTATTGTTTCTAGTGCATCAAAATCAGATATTTTAAAAGATAATATCTCACTTTTACTGTATCCTAAGTTATCTACCATTTTATCATTGCAGTCTATTATATTTGCTTCTTCATCAAAAATATATACTGAATCATATTCATCTTCAGACCATTTTTTATCTAAGTTAATATTCTGAGGGCAAACTTCATGGTTAAAGTTTCCTGACTTATCTCTTTTATTTAATAGAGAGGTTACTTTTATCTTTAAATCAGATAGTTCTTTTCTTAGATCCTTTATTTTTCTTTCAGCAATCTTAAGCTCAGTATTATCAGTATTTACCCCTCTGTAACCTAGAAGATTTCCTTCTTCATCATAAAAGGGAAATGCATTTGTAATCATATCAATTTTCTTTTCACTGTTATCTATAAAAGAAGTTTCTAAGTTACGTATAGGATCTTGTTTTTTACTAGAGAAATTAAAAACCTTTTTTGCCTTTTTTGAATCTTGATCTGACATAAAGTCAAATGCACTTTTTCCAACAATATCGCTAGTTGAATACCCTAAAAAATCATTTACATTATCAGATACAAAAGTATAAACTCCATTTCCATCTGTCTCCCATGCCCATCCTTTAATGCTATTGAACAGATGTTTTTGTTTTCTTTCAAATTCTTCTTTTGCTTTAACTGCATCCTCAAAAATCTCTCCTTTTTTAACTCCTACTTTGTGAACAGCAAGTTTCAAGCTAGCTAGAACCCGATTTAAAGATTCAGTTAGATTATTTATCTCATGAATTTCACTTAGACTTAACTGAACATCTAGTTCACCTTTTGATATTTTCTGGATATTTTTTGTAAGTCTTTCTAAAGGTCTACTTATAAAAAAAGCTATTATAAGTGAAGCTGTAAATGTTACTAGAAATATTAATCCAATCAAGTATACTGATGTTTTAAAACCCTGGATACCACCTATTATACTAATTGGGATTGCAGATATTGCAAGGCACATTAATATAAGTAAAGTTTTTAGTTTCATTTTTTTTCCTCTTCAAATTTTTTTTATATATTTTTTATGTCATCTCCGTATATTTCTCCTATACGGTTTTTAAAATAATTACTTTTTTCATCTGATATTATATAGTTTTTTTCTAGATCATCAATATAATCATATAAATCAATCTTATCAAGTGAATTCTGTTTTTTTAGTTCCTGAAATTCGTTTATTCCAAGCGGCCCAAGTATAGATTTGAATTCATCTTGTATCTTTTTTTCGATGATACCTCTTTGTGAAAATAGTATTTTTATTGGTTCAATTTGTCTCACCGGGTCTAGAGGAAGTGTAAATATGAACTTGCTGCCTTTTCCTTCCCTGCTTTCTACCCATATTTTTCCTTTCTGTGATTCTACAATACCTCTACATATAGCAAGACCAAGCCCTGTACCACCATGTCTTCTTCTAGATGCTCCTTCAACTTGGTAAAATGGTTCAAAAATTCTTATCTGGTTTTGAGCTGATAGCCCACAACCAGTATCTTTTACACTGAATTGGATAAAGTTATCTTTTAGTTTAGCTTTAACTTCTATTTTACTATTTTCTTTTGAAAATTTTATTGCATTATTTATAAGATTTCTTAATACTTGGCTTATTCTGTCAGGATCTGCCTCTATCTTAGGAATTTCATCTAAATCCAAATCAAATTTTATATTTTTTTCATTTGCAAAACCCTGCATGAATTTTGCTGTTTCTTTAACTGTATCTATAATATTTATTTCTTTGAAATTAAATTTGAGTCTTGCCGCTTCTATTCTTGAAATTTCAAGGAAATCAACTATTATTTTATCTAGTCTATCAGCATTTCTTGTAATAATTTTTAAGCTTTCTTTTTGTTTTTTTGTTAGTTTCCCAAAATATCCTTCGTGTAACATTTGCAGTTGTGCTTTCATTGGTGTCATAGGACTTCTTAGTTCATGTGAGGTTATACTTAAAAAATCAGTTTTTGCTGTATCAAGTTCATTTCTTTCTTGTTCTAGTCTGGATAAAGCCATTGTCGTTTTATTGAATGCTTCAGCTAATTTTTGTATCTCATCTCCTGTATCAATATTTACTTTAACATTATAATTTCCTTCTTCAAGTTCTTTTGTTGCATTATATAGTTTATTTATTGGTTTAGATATAGATCTTGATACAAAAAAACCTATTACACCTGCGTCGATTGCTATCAGAAGGATTATACATGCTGTAACTGTTTGGAGTAAAATAGTTGTTTGTGGTGAAATTTCTTCAGGTAAAGACATCGATATTTGATAAAAATAATAAATTCCAATAGATGGAGCAAGAACTGCAACTACAATAAAAAGCAAGGTTAATTTTCTATTTATCTTTGAGTGAATAATACTCTTTAAATCAAATTTTTGTTTACCTGCCAGACTAGATCCTCCATCCTCCTCTAAGTTCACATCAATAATTATCCATTAAGGATTATCTCTACTCGATCTATAAGATCTGTTACATTAAATGGTTTTTGAAAGAAATCTACAATGTTATCTTGAGTTGTAAGCCCTCTTTTTCGAGCATCTGAGATTCTTACAACACTCATAAAAGCTATTTTTATATCATTAATTTTTTTTACAACTTCAGAGACAGGTGTACCAGGCATCATAATATCAAGTAATATTAAATCTGGATTTTCTTTTACTTTCTCTAAGCATTGATCACCGTTTTCTGCAGTAATTACATTGTACCCATTTTTTTCAAGTATCATTCTAACGCTTTCTCGGATATCTGGCTCGTCATCTACCACCAATATTTTCTTTGGCATATTCACCCCTCAAATCATATAATTATGTCCCACTCATAATTATACTTTTATTATAAGAATATTTTTTTTATGTATTAAGGTTTTGGTAATTTTTCATTTTGTAATTTTGTCATTTTAGATTTTTGACAGGTTATCTTTATATAAAGTTAATGTCAAAAGTTAGCATGGTACAAGATGAGAAGGAAGAGGCTAATAATAAAAAAGAAGGATGCGATTAATCTTTCAAAAAAGATTTTTTTTATTGGAATAATCCTACTTCCATTTATTAATATTACAAACATCATTGGAATGGAAGTATTCCTTGACTCATTTGAAAACTCAGAATCATATGTTTTTTTAAAAAATGATAACCTTCTCTCTGCAACAGACACATCTGACTCATCATATATAGTAATCCAAAGAACAGATCATCCAGATTTTGAAATTAGAACAAATGATAAAATAATGTATAGTACCTACCAGGGAGATATAAGCTGTAACAAAGTTGAGGAAATTGAAAACATTGGAACATATGAAATAGTTCATATAAATAAAGATACAAACAATGATAATTCAAATGTTGTCTACAAAAATCAGATCATTGGAAAGGTAATTACAATTGTAGATGAAAATATACTAAACTCGATATCACTAAAAACATGGAGCATAGCAATAGAAAATATGAACATTAATTCAATAATCGACTAAACCTTATTTGAATCAATATCCTCAGTAAAACCACTAGCCGTTAAAAGTTTTTTTAATTTTTTATGATACAATTCTGGATCTGATTTTAATAATTTTTCAGCATATTCCTTTAAAAACTCACCATACTCGACCTCAACATCAGAATATTTCCATTTTTTATCTTTGCCCTTTCCAAGAGCAAGTAAAAATGCATATGAAAGAGATTTTGCTTTGGTATCATTAGGTTTTTTTCTCAGTTCAACAAGAGTTTTTTTCTCACCAAATGATTTGAACGTTCTAGCAATATTATCGGCATATTCCGCAAGCGGTGGAAGCGACTGATACCTAGGAAGTTTTGATAGGATTTTTTGTCTTTTCTTATATTCATAAACTAGTTCCAAAATATCTGAGGGTTCATCCTTAATTGAATAAAATTTTTCTGCCATTTCTTTATTACTTATGATGCTATTAATAAGATTAAGACCATAATCCTCCCAGTAAGATTCAAGAACTCTGTTTGGAGTTGCATCATCAAAAATAACAGGTTCATCAACTTTTTCTAATACAAATTCTAAACCCTTTTTTTCGTAATCATTTGGGTCAAGTTCTTTTATAAAACGATCAACGTCATTTCCATAAGAAACACCATTTAAAATAAAGATTTTTTCTTCTGATTCCTTAAAACTTTTTCGGCGATGTTTCATATTACTTTTAATAAAATCATAATCGTTAATCTTACCTGAAAGATATTTATCTACATCTATTGTATCTATATCCTCTTTTTCTTTTGTACCCTTAAAGGCAGACCCAATTACAGAAATATCAAAATCATTTGATATATTATTTTCAAACATGTATCTAGTTATTTTGAAAAGCGTGTTTTTGTCTTTCTTTGCACATTTTTCACATATGCCAATTGTTATATCAGCTGATCTCCAGGATATCTGTAAATAGTTTGTATCAGATCTTTTTTTGTTTTTCAGTTTTCCTGAATCTAAATGACTGCAAGTAACAAAATTTTTACTTTTTGATAGCTTTATCTTATCTAAAACAAAATCTACAAAATCTTTTGGCGGATCTGCATTTTTACCAGATGAAAAAAACCCTTCTTCCCAGGAATAAATATGAAGGTCTTTTTTAGAAGCAATATCTGTTATACCCATTATTCTTAAAACTGGATCATCAAAATGCTGGACTGCAATTAGTTTTTCTTTATCTGCTCTTCCTCTCTTTGCATAGGTAACATCACCTGTTGGAAGTTTTGCTACAGCTAAATATGGTGCTTTTTCTGAATGAGCAAGTTGAAGAGTACCAGCTACAGCACCTTCAAGACCTCTTTTGTTTGATAATTTTTCTAATTTATCTGTATCATCTACAAATCTGTTAACTTTATCAATTTTCTTTTTAATCTTTTTGAAATATTTATTTGAATCAGCATCATCATAAGTTGGTATTACAATAAATGGGTCTTTTTTTAGTTCTTTTGCATTTAAAATAAGCTTTTTTTCCATTGATTTTGAAGCAGTTCTTGCAAATGTTCTCATCCTTCTAGGTTTTTTTACCATAAAGATTATTCCCCACGTATTTTATTTTGTATTGTAAATGGGTTTATTATTTTGTTGGATAAAAATGAAATGAAAAAAATTAAAAGTATTAGCTTACTTATATCTTAAAATATGGAGGACAGACTTTGTTAAAAGATCTTTATGAAACAATCCTAAAGAGAAGAAGCATTAGAAACTTTAAACAAAAAGAAATTGATTTTGACATTTTAAAAAAATGTGTTAACACAGCCCGCCTTGCTCCCTCTGCAGCAAACCTTCAACCACTTGAGTTTATTATTGTAAATAATAAAAAGACTTGCTCAAAAATATTTGATGCTCTTGGTTTTGCAGGCTACTTGAAAGATTGGGAACCAAAGAAATCAGAAAGCCCTGCTGCATATATTATTATTCTTTGTAATGATCCTAAAAACAAATGGTATGTAAGAGACGCAAGCTATGCTGCAGAAAACATAGTTCTTACTGCAGAAAGCTATAATGTTGGATCATGTATTTTATGCAAAATTGACAAAGAAAAAATTAGAAATGAATTAAAAATTCCAGAGAACATAATCATTGATTCAGTTGTTGCTCTAGGCTACAAAAATGAAAAGTCAGTAATTGAAGATTATACTAATTCTGTAAAATATTACAGGGACGAAAATAATGTTCTACATGTTCCAAAGAAAAAAATTGAAGAAGTAATGCACATAAATAAATTTTAATTTTCTTTTCTTCTAAAAATAAATACCAAAAAGGCGGCTATTAAAAAAGATAATATCTCAAAACCAGGAGTTTTATTTCCAACTGTGTTCTTTTGGTTGGTAGCATCTTGAGTATTAAAAATAGACTCATCTTGATACTCTTCCCAAAATGTTTTATTGATATGTGGACTTAAAAGCCTTACATATTCATATTTTTTGTCATATTCATATTCTGAATGCCAATCATCATATCTTTTCTTATATTGAACATATAATTTTAGTGGAGTTGTTCCACCTGCAAATTTATTATCAGTTGGCCTTAATTTCCATTGAAATGTTTCATTCCATCCTTTTGGTTTTTCGCTGTAACAAATTGCTTCGTTATATTTACTAGGTCCCTGTATTACTTCAAAGGTTTTTGTAAAACCTGCACCAACAAGTTCTAAAGCAACTCTGCATTCCAACTTTGTAGTAATTTTTGCTTTAATATAAAACGGTTCGTAGATATCTAGAGATACATTTTTTACCGGTGTTTTTTGCCATTCATTATCTTCTAGTTTTATCCAACTATTACATATCCCATATTCTGTTTCACTCGCTTTTATTTTCCCAGATGAAAGGATTAAAAATAAAGACACCAATATCAACAAATATTCTTTTTTGATTTATTTATCCTCCTTGCAATTTCATTTTTTACTTTCTTCTCTAAGACCTCCTTCTATATCACCAATAGGAAGTCTATTTGGCGGAACAATACAAAAGGATGGAGTCCAAAAATCAAATCCAAGATAGTTATTATCCCCAATTACTTCTCCAGTTACTTGGTCAATAATTCCAATGTTTTTTTCTCTAGTAAAAATTTGACCATCATGACCAAAAAGAGGATCTGAATGTGTTTCATCAAGTGTATCCACAATTTTAAATTTCTCGTATTTTCCTTCTATCTCTATTGTCCAAAAATTGACAGTACAAAACCATGGTATTGGAGGTATTGGAAGAAGTGGTATACCAGTTGGCCCACCCCAACAGTTATTAACAATATTAAAATCCCATTCTCCATCTGCAACATTAAATTCAAAATAATTAGGTATCGTATCTAATGCAAACGAAATTTCTTCTTCCCATCCATCATATAAATTTGTACCCTTGTGCTCAAGGTTCATAGCTAGTCCAATTTGTATGCCCTGCCCATCTCCAATTGAATTAAGATTTTGTAGACTATTTTCATAAACTTGACCTTAGCTCCTTGAAGCTTTTCATATGAATCATACTTATCATTATTTTTGCCAATATTTTCTTTTATATGTTTTTTATAATCATCTTTATTATCTTCTTCTAGTTTAGATTGGATTTTATCTAGATACCATTCTCTCATTTCATATATTGACCTTGATCCAATACTTTTGTATTTATCTAAAGGATTATTATTTGAATGGTACAAATTTTTATTTCTATAATAATCTGTTCTATTCTTGAATAGGTCTAATATATCTTTTTTTCCTAAATCCATTGTATCTAAATTTGTTGAACCGACACTATATTTTTTTGAAGAATTGCTATAAATTACCTCATCTGAGATTATCATCTCAATTATTTCTTCAAGTGCTTCAACTACAGCTCCCTTATCCCCATATCCATCTTTTGCTTTTATCCAATCTACAAAGTAGTTATTTCCATCAGAACAATAATATTTTTTATCACTTACTGAAGTTTTTGAATATGATTGAAGTACATTATCTCTAATATTATTTACAAAATATTTTGGAAATAATTCTCTTACAATTTCTAGATTATCATCATTTCTAGGGTAT
>CAZKQS010000023.1:10922-12980 GCA_964554985.1 uncultured Thermoplasmatales archaeon
GATTTTTTGTTAGTATATTACTCTTTTTTTCAAAAACATCACAAACTATTTTTCCATCTGAATATATTGGTTTTATTTTAAAATCGACAACATGTTCCTGTGCATAATCATGATATTCAATATTTGTAGAGTTACAGGAATGATTTTTCTCATCCCAATCGTTACAAACCTGAAATTTATCTGATCTTCTAAAAATTACTTTCCAAGATTCTTTGTAAGAGTTCACAGGTATTCTATCAGATGAATCAAGTGTCTTACCTATTGGACTGCATTTGTAATAAACCCAGTTTCCTTTTGAAATTCTTTTATCACCATGAGAATAATCAGGCGACCAACCATCAACATACCCAGAATCTTTGAATTCTTTTCTATCAACATCAGTTGAAACATAACAATTGTAATTATTCTTTAATTTATTATCTATCGAGTCTTCTACAACTTGGTTTATTTTTTCTTTTTTTATATTTCTTATTACTACATCTTCTTCTCCATATGCATCAGCTTTACCAAGAATAAATTTATAAGCGCTATTATCTGGATCTAAAAAACTAGTTCCCTTTTTTTCATATTTATCCGAAGACGCAATTATAGTATATGCATAGGCTGGATCGCATTTATTGTAATTTATATCAACTGGTTCATTATTTAAGTCAACTCTATGATAATAATATTCATATTCTACTTCATATAATATTTCCTCAGCTATATATTGAACTAATTTTATCATATTGTTGTCTTTAAGATTTGATTCAGCTTTTTTAAGTAAATCTTCGATTTCAGATTCACTATAATCTGGGTTATCTGGATCGGGGTTTATTTCATTGTATATATCGTCTTTAAGAGTGTTTTCAATATCATCAAGATTAAAATCAACAGATATGCATTCACTTGACATCAATGCATCTTTTTCACTAGTTCCTGTAAAATCTCCTACTTTTGTTGCAAGTTTTATCAAAGACATTGGATCGACACTATTAAAGACCATAAATTCTTCAAGAACAAGACCTGAATTTGTAAGATATTTCACCCAACTATTATCAACAATGTTTTTTATTTTTGTTGGCCCTTGAGACCACATCATAAGAGCGCGAGCTTCAGTATAAGCTGTCCCTGTAAGACCAATAAAAACAGCAAGTTTATTTGCAAAAATATCACCGGTACCATTTATTGTTTCACAAAAAGTATTAGTAAGCCTGTACATAATTGGAAATCTGGAGGTTACAATACACTTTGGGTTAATATTGAAATTCCTACTTTTTTTTGTATTAGTATCAAAAACCTTAATTGTTAAAGGAACTGAAAATTCCCAATATGTTTCATAGTTTTTACTTTTTTCAGATACAAAATAATCATCTACTCCACCGCAGTTCCGCTCTATGTCCATATTTATTTTGTTACAAGAAAACTTTCTCCAATCAGATACTGGTTCATCTCTAATATCAGGAACAATATTTACTATATAATCAAGATAATTACATTTATTATCATAAAAATTCGACTTGATATATTCATTGAGTTTGTATCTTATTATATTTTTTATCCAGTTTATGTTAAATAGAAAACTATCATCAAGATTTTTACCACTCATTTCTAAATCAGGATTTCCATCATTATCATTATCTGCATAATCTTTTGCTGCATCGGTAGTAAGATTTGATGAGATCACAGGTGACTTACCAACGGTTCTTAGGGCATAACTACCTGAGTAACTAAGACATCTAGAAATATCTGCTTCAACATAATTCAATATCCGTTCAATTTCATTGAATTCAAGAGATAGCGAAATTTCCTTAGACTTTTCTTTTTCAAGTTTTCCTATATATGAGGCAGTTACACTACTCCCAATAATTAAGAAAACACCTATAATTGAAAAAGGAATCCTTGCTTTTTCATCTTTAAAAAATTTTTTCATCCTCTTGCCTCCCAAATTGTTAATACAAATTCTGTTCTTTGAGGGTTGATATGGTCTTTTATAAAATCAATAATATTATGTTTGAATTCAGTCATCACATCGGTACGGCAGGCACTGTTATACTCCTCCACCGATATGCTCTTGCC
>CAZKQS010000024.1:0-6388 GCA_964554985.1 uncultured Thermoplasmatales archaeon
CTTGAAAACAAAAATTCTGAAATTGAACTAATAAGACAAGAATTAACTGACACAAATGAAGAACTAAGAAATAGAATTCAAGATTCAGAAGAAAATAATCAGAAACTTGAAAAAATAAAAAATGAACTAGAAGAAAAAGAAAAATCCTTAAAAGATAAAAATAGAGAACTTTCAGATTTAAAGATTTTAATAGAAGAAAAAAACCATGAAATAGAATCATTAAATTTTGATTTAAAAAATAAAAGAGATGAGTATCAAACTTTTGAACTAGATATAACTAAAACAAAAGAAGAACTTGAAAAAATAAAAAATGAACTTGAAACAAAAAATCAAGAAATTCAAAATATAAATGAAGAAAAAAAGAAATTGGAATCTGAAATAGAAAAGCAAAAACAAAGTTTAAAAGCAAAAAAATTAAGAAAAGTAAAAAAAGAACTATCTAAAAAAGAAAAAGAACTTGAAAAAAAGGAAAAAGAGATATTCAAACTTGAATCAGACCTTTTTGATAAAACACATGAAATTAACAGTTTAAAAAATGATTTTGAGCAAAAAAAAGATGAAATAATACTCATAAACAAAGAATTAGAGGAAAATAAAAAGGATTTAGAAATAAAAGAAAAAGAAGTCTTTGAAAAAGAAAACGAAATATTATCTTTAAAAGAAGAATTAACTGAAAAAGAAAATATTTTAGACCAAACTCAAACTGTTAAAGAAGAACTAATTATAAAAGTTAATGAACTTACCTTAGAAATCGAAAATAACAGAGGTCTAATAGAAGAAAAAGAACAAAATGAGATTGAATTGCAAAATTTAATTGAGAAAAAAGATCAAGAGCTAAAAGAAATTGAGGGAAAATTTGTTTCAATTCAAAATGAACTAGACATAAAAAGTAAGGAACTTGATAAAAGAATTGATATTTTAACAAAAAAAGATGAAGAACTCAAAAAAATAAAAATAGATTTAGATGAAAGTAGAAAGAAAGTTTCTATTAAAGAAAACGAAATTTCAGATTTAGAACAAATTCTGTCTGATAGGTTAAATGATCTTGAATATAGAAATAGTATAATAAATGGAAACGAACAAAAAACTAGAGAATTAAAGGATTTGTTGAAAGAAAAAACAATTGATCTTGAAAAAATTCAAAACGAATTTAGGCTTATTAGTAAAGAACTAGATGAAAGAAAAAAAGACCTCGCATACAGAAACAGTGTAGTTCAAGAAAAAGAAAAAGAAGCTGATGAAATCAAACAAGAACTTGTATTCTTAAGAGAAGATCTTAGTGAAAAAAATAGTTTAATTGATAAAATCCAAGAAGAACTATCAGAAAAAAATGATGAACTTATCCAAAGAGGTAAAATAATTTCTGATATAAGTAAACAACTAAAAGACAGTCACATTCAACTTATCAAAAAAACCGATTTTTCAGATAATTTAGAAAAAGAATTTAGAAAAACAAAAGACACACTGGATCAAACCTTTTCTGATCTTAAAGCTAGAGAAGACCACATCCAGAACCTTGAAGAAAATATATCTGAAAAAAATAATTTATTAAAAAATCAAAAAGAAGAATTATCAAGGCTAGAGCTTGAGCTTGATGGAAGATTAAAAGATTTAAATTTTAGAAATAACGAGTTAAATAAAAAAGAAGATGAAATAGTAAAACTGCAAAATGAAATTGAAGATAGGAAAATAAATATCGAAGTTTTATCTGAAGAATTAAACGAAAGAAACAAAATAATCGATGGAATAACAACTCAACTTGAACAAAACCAATTAAAGATTAGTGAAAAAAACAATATCATTAACAGTTTAGAAGGAAAAATTGAGCAAAATAAAATTGTAATTGAAGATAAAACACATTTATTAAACGAAAATAAAAAAGAGATAGATAGACTAGAAAAAGAACTATCCGGCCGTAAAAAAGATCTGGAATATAGAAATAACCTTGTAAATGAAAAAGAAAAACAAACCCTAGACCTTGAAAATCTTCTTAAAGATAAAGAGAAGATACTGGAAGAAACAAAAAAAGAATCACTTGACTTGAAAACTGAACTGCAGGAAAAACAAAGCAAAATAGAATCCTTAAAACTTGATCTTGAAATGAGAAACGAGGATTTAAGGTTAGGCAGAATTGAAATTGAGGAAAAAAATGAGCATATAAATCATATAAACTCTGAACTTGAAGAAAAAAGAATCACAATTGATAATTTAGAAAATCAAGTAATTGAAAAAGAAGGATATGTTCAAGATTTAAAAGATGAAGTAACTAAAAAACAAGATGAATATGAAAAAACTTTTGAAGAGTTAAATAAAACTAGAAAGATTTTAGAAGAAAAAAATAATGAAATAGAATCATTGAATCTTGATCTTGATAAAGCTCAAAAATCTCTGGAACCAACAACAATAGAACTTAATGAACTAAAGCAAAAAATTGAAAATACAAATCAAGAACTAACAGACAAGATAGGAAAAATTGCTGATCTTGAAAAAACATCGCAAGATAATTTTGAAATAATTGAAAAACTAAGGACTGAAATTGAAGAGAAAGAAAAGGAATTATTTGAAACAAAAGATAAAAAAGAAGAAATACAGATAAAATTTGAAGAAATATCTGAAGAAATCAAACATAATACTATACTATTAAGAAAAAAAGAAGAAAATGAAAAAGATTTCAAAGAAATCTTTGGTAAAAAAGAGCAAGAATTAGAGGAAAAAGAAAGGCAAATAAGCATTTTACAAAATGATATTGAAGAAAGAAATCAAATAATTTCTAAAATTAAAAGACAGGTTATGGAAAACCAACAAACATTAATTGAAAGAACTGGTAAAACCCAGGAACTTGAATGTGAATTAGAAGAAAAAGCATTGGCACTTCAAAATAAAGAAAAGGACTTTGAGTCCTTAAAAACAGATTTTGAAAATAGAACAATAGAACTTGAAAATAAAAACCAATTAATAGAAGAAAAAGAAAGGCAAACCAAGGAACTTGAGGAAAATCTAGAGGAGATACAATCTAGGTTGATTAATTTAAATAGTGAACTAGCAGAAAACAAAAAAGAACTAGACGGAAAAACAGGTGAAATCAGCATTCTTCGAAATAACCTTGAAGAAAAACAAATTGAAATAGACCAATTATATGAAGATCTAGATGCGAGAAATAATATAATAGACCAAATTAAAACACAGTTAAACAAAAACCATGTGGATTTAGTAAATAAAACAAATTTTAATAATGAACTAGATGAAAAACTTACCCAGACAAAGACCAAATTTGAAGAAACAGTTGAAATATTAAATAAAAAAGAAAGTGAAATTTGTTCATTACAAGAAAAACTTGAGGAAAAAACAAAAAATATCCTTTTTAGAAACAAACTTATTTCAAAACAGCAAGATGAAATAAATAAAATCACAGGTGAACTAAAGACAAAACAGGTTGAAATCGAAAACAAAGAAGAATTTTTAACTGAACTAAAAAATGAACTGAATGATAACAAAAATGAAATTGAAAACCTAAATAACGATCTTGAAAATAGAAACCTAATAATTGATCAGATAAAAGACCAACTAAACAACAATCATATACAGATAATAGAAAAATCAAAAGAACTATCAACAAAAACCCTAGAGATCGAAAATTTAGAAGATGAATTAGAAGACAGAAAAAAAGACCTTGAATACAGAAATAAATTACTTGATGAGCGTTCAGATGAAATAAATAGTCTAAACAAAGAAATCGAATCAAAACAAAACGAGATAGAAAAAAGAAAGCAGGAGATAATTCAGATAGAAACAGACCTGGAAAATAGAATAAAAGATATCGAAGAAAAAGAAGGATTATTAGCTAATAAGGATAATGAAATAACACTTATTAGAGAGCAACTAGAAAAAAAGCAAGAGATTATTTCAAACAAAAATACAGAGATAACAAAACTTACAACAAAGCTTGAACACAAAGAAAACGATCTTCAAAAAGCAATTGAGGATTTAGAAAATAGAAATAAAATAATAAATGGATTAAAAGGACAATTAACAGATAAACAAAATCAGATACTTAAAAGAACAAACTTAATGGGTAAACTTCAGGATGAAATCTCTGAAAAAGAAAATTTAATCTTAAACAAGGAAAAACTAATCAAAAAACTTGAAAGTAAAAAAGATCTATATAAACATAAATTCAGTAATATCCAGGATTCAATAGATTCAGCTGTAATTCTACTTGACAAAAGTAACAATATAAGTAATATAAATAAAAAAGCTGAGGAAATATTTGGAATTACCTCTAAAAGCGTTCTTGGTTCAAATATTTCTGAACTTAATCTTTTCTCAGATAAAAGGATAGATGAGTCAAAAGAAGAGTCTTTGAGAGGTAAAAAACGAGTTGTTACTAAATCAGTTTCATTGAAAGATAAAAATGGTACCACTCTTTTAACAGATATTACCTCAATGCCTCTTGTATCAGACAACGGCACTATAAATGGCTCAATTATGGTTGTTGATGATAAAAGCGATATTGCTTTTATGAAGGCTGAGCTTGATAGAAAACAAGAAGATATAGATTTGTTAAATACTAAATACCAAGAGGCATACAAGCGCCTAAGTCTTATTGATACTGAGATAGAAGCTACAAACGAGGAACTTAAGAACAAAAAAGAAGAATTAAGTAATACACAAGCAAAACTAGAAGAAGCAAAGATTGAACTATTACAAAATAAAGAAGAACTAAGCGAAAAGATCAATGAGCTGAACTCTGCAAATTCTGAAATTGAACATAGAAATAATCTAATCCATAACCTAAAAATGGAAGTTGAAAATAGTAAAACAAATCTTACAGAAAGACTAGATGAAATAAATAAAATAAGATCAGAATTAGGTGAAAAAGAAGAAATCCTTGAAAATAAAGAAAACGATTTATCTATTTTAAATCAAGAACTAGTTGAAACAAAGAATAGGCTTATTAGTAAAAAATCAGAGTTAGAAAAGTTATCAGAAGAAGTTATCAATAAAAATAATGATATTGAATTCAAAGAAAGTGAAATATCAAAATTAAATGAATTACTTGAAGAAAAACAGGACGAATTAAGTAACTTTAGAGAGAAACTTGAAGAAAAAACAGATGAAAGCTTGCAGCTTCAAATAAAACTTGATCGAAGAACCGAGGAATTGCAGGCAAAAACTGAAGAACTAAATAATATTAGCTCAGAATTTACAATTCATAGAGATAGAGCACAAAAACTTCAATTAAATGTTGAAGAACTATCTGAAGAAATAGAAAAGAAAAACAGTGAATTAATAGATAAAGAAAATCAATTAGAGGAATTATCTGAAGAACTAAAAGCTAGTAAATCGGCACTTAACTGGTATAAAGTAGAAGTTGAGGAAAAACAAAATAAACTTGAAGAAACAAAAGGCGAGATTGCTAAATTAAATAATGAATTATCTGATAACAGGGATTTAATTGATGCAAAATCAGTTGCAATTGATAATCTTCAAAATGAACTTGAAGATAAAACTAGAATCTTAAAAGATAAAGAAGAAGCAATTATCATTAATCAATCTAAAATTGAGGAAAAAGAAAACCAGATCAATAAATTAAATTCAGAATTAGAGGATAGATTAAAAGATTTAAGCTATCGAAACAAAACATTAAACAGTAAAGAAGAAGAGATCCAAAATATAAGAACTGCACTTGAGAAAAAAACTGAAGAATTAGAAATTAAAAACAGTGAATTATCAAAGCTTAAAACCGAAATTTCCAAAATATCAAAAGAAAAAGAGGAAACAATGTTTCATTTCAATAAAATGAAAGATTCAGTTCCTTCATCAGTTTTAATCCTTGATAACAATAACAATATTCAAACTTGGAACAAAAAAGCTGAAGACATACTTGGTTTGTCGATGGATAAATCTAGAGGATCATCATTATCAAGTCTTAATCAGTTCAAAAAAGAAAGAATAAAAGACAAAATAAATGATTTTTCAAAAAACAAACAACCTGTTAAGGTAAATGCTATTTCAATGAAAGATAAGAATGGAGATATTGTTCTTACAAATCTTATTCAAAAACCACTGCATGATAAAAATGGAGAAATAAAAGGATCTATTTTGATACTTGATGATGTAAGTGATACTCAAAATTTGCATGCAGATATAAAGCGTAAAGAAGATGAATTAAACAAGCTTGAGAACAGATATAAGGATGTTTATACTAAATTAAAGATCGTAAATGAAGAAAAAAATGCAATAAACAGCCATATGACAAATCTTGGTGAAAATAAACAAAGGGAAATTGCACATATAAATAGTCTTTTAAAAGAGAAAAAACAAGAGTTCGAATTATTGAATAATAAGATAAATATATTGAAAGACGATTTATTTATTTTAAAGGATA
>CAZKQS010000024.1:6398-12818 GCA_964554985.1 uncultured Thermoplasmatales archaeon
ATAATATAACTTCTCAACTAGATGACACTAGATCTGTTCTAAATTCAGTTGAAAACGAGTTAAATAAAAGAAAAACTGAACTTGAATGTACACCTGTTCCTGATGAAATGCTTAGTAAGACCTGGAAGGAAAAATTAAAACTTTACGATGAAATCGATAAATCCCTTGGTATTACTGATGAAGAAACACTTAAAACAAAGAAACTAGACAATGAAAAAGACCTTGATGAATAAAAAAATTTATTCAAATGTTATAACAGATTCCATTGGCATTGGTGCTTTTAATAGAATTGTCCTTTGTATACCAGTTGATGGAAATAAGGTAACTTTTATTTTATCGTATTTTTTCATATAAAAATTTGATGGAAGATTGAATGATAGATACGTTAAGTCTGAATTTTCATTTAAAAGATCATATTCTTCTACTGAATTATCATAATCGTTTATTGATAGTAAACCAAAATTTGAACCGTTAAGTAATTCCCATAGACTATTTTCAAAAAGAGAATCTGATCCTATCTTTTTTGATTCTTTATAGTACAGTACATTTACCATTTCTCCATTGTCTATTTGAACTGTTAGATGCGATAGGTCAATATCCTGAGAAACCATTGGAGAAATAAGTAATGAAATCTTTTGAATTTGGTATTCTCCATCTTCTTTGTAAAACTTTGCTTTAGAATCTTTAATCTGGATATAGGTTGAAATCTCATTTACTACATCGTCAACCATTTGATCGTAATCAGTTTCTGTGGTTGTGCTTCCGTTTGTTTCACCAGTTAATGTTGAAGCTATGCCTACAAGTATAACCATTGTTATTATTAGAAGCATTAGTGTTGTGATACCTGTTTTTCTGTAATTAGCCATTTTATCACTGTTACATGATAAAATTTGGTCTCTTTATTATATAAATCTTATTATACAATTGTTATCTTATCTTATAATATATTATTAAAAATTCCAGTTAAAAGAAATAAAAATATTTTTTAAGAGCTTAAAGTGTAAAAATGTCAGTTTGATTTTTTGTCTTTTTTGCTCTTTTTTCCATTCAGCCAATCTAGCGGGTTAGCTTTATATATTGTGGCTTGAGAACAGTATACATGGAAATGAATAGCATGCCTATAGGTGGCATGAAATGTAAAGAAATGAAAGGTGGTGGAAAAGAATGGAAAAAAAATATATGGAAAGGCTGAAGGGAAAATACTGTAAAATAGTCACAAAAGAGCCTGGAGAAAAAAGAGCAAGTGTAGTTACAGGCACCCTAGAAGATATAGACTATGAAGATGGATTTATTTTAGTAGATTCAAGTCAAGGATTAGGGTGTTTAAGAATAAGTACGGTTATAGCAATAAAACCAGGAAATAAAAACAGACAAAGACATGGAAAAAGAAAAATTAAGAAAGAAAATAACGCTATGATTGGTATTGGAACACTTATTGTTTTTATAGCTATGATTTTAATTGCAGCTGTTGCATCAACTGTATTGATCCAAACTAGTGAAACACTACAGCAAAGAGCAAGAACAGTTGGTACCTCAACCATCAGAGAAGTATCTGCAGGGCTTACAATAGAAGATGTTACTGGATATGCAGATGAAAACCAAACAAAAGTTGAATATCTAGCACTAGGTATAAGACCAAGAGCAGGGAGTAAAGATATTGATCTAAGTCTTGCTCACTTAAGTATAAAATATAACAATCTATCAATACTTGCACTAAACGCATCGCTTGTTTCACCAGTAAACCTAGGTGGAAAATCCGTATTTGACACACCAATAACAGCAGATAATCCAAACGCTAGCATACTATCAAACCTAACAGCTAGTGAATTTGGAGTGATAGTGTTACACGATGCAGATAGTTCAGTTACAAACACAAACGGTATGAACAGTGGAGATAAAGTACTAATAATGGTAAATTTATCTGCACTTATACCAGAAACCACAGGTCTTGAAGCACGAGAAGATATATCTGGAGAAATACAACCTGAGTTAGGATCATCTGGTACATTTGAATGTACAGCACCAGCTGTATTCTCAAATAGAATAGTAGATCTTTGGTAAAAAAAGAAGGGGAAAATCCTTCAAAATCCTTTTTTTTATTTTTTTATTCTTTTTTGATTAATGCAATCTCTGCTTTATCATTATTTAACATAGTTGGACGCGTTTGAACTACTACATCGATCTTTTTATTATCTTTAGATAAAAAAGTTGTCTTATAATCAAAGATATGTTCGCCTTTAAGTCTTTTTTTATAAAAACTTTGAACCTCATCAAAACTTTCAGGTGCAATAAAATCAAATAAACTCTTATCAACTATTTCAGAAATATCATAACCTAATAGAGAAGCAAGCGACGAATTTACCTGTTTTAAAATTCCTCTCTGAATAATTGCTGCTGAGTCGTTGATATTATCAATAACATCATGACTAGCTAACTCTTCATCAAAAAACTCTGATTCCTCAGAATTATTTGAAAGACTTTTCAAGGACTCTTCCTTATTATCAATCCATCTTTTTCTACTTTCCAATTCAGACTCTAAATTTTCAAGATTTTTACGCCAATTGATAAAATCGATTTTTTTCTGATTCATCTCCTTTTTTTCTTTCATTAACTTAGATTCCAAATTATTTAAATAATCCTCACGATCATCTAATTCTTCAATAAATGCTTCAAGTTCCTCTTTTCTTTTTTTTCCGCCAAAAAAATCACTTATTTTATAGATACTAAAACCTAAATAATCCTTATCTTGGTCTTTACTATCTGAAAACTTATCAATATAGCTTTTAAGTTTCTTTTTAAGATAATTATTTTCCTCGATTAGATATTGATTTTTAAGTTCGATTTTTTCATTGTTACTTCTTTGTTCAATATCTTTATTTTTTTCAGTACTTACTTCTTCCCACACTGGTAAAAAAGATTCAGAAGAATCATCCCAAGAATCAATAAAAGACCCTGCAATACTAATATCTTCAACTTTACCTTTGCTATTTTTTATTGGAAAACTACTCCAAGAAATCATCAATTCATGACCATTTTTTGTAAGAATTGGCAAATTAAAATCATCAATACTACTATTTTTTATAGAAGAATCAAACTTTTTTTTCCATAAATCAACATATTTTTTGGGAGATAATTTTTCAAAAAAAGATTTTTTTATAACTTCATTCCTAGAATATCCAAATGATTTTTCACATATATCATTAAATTTTTTAATTTTACCTGATTTTGATATAGTCAAGGCTAAATTTGTTTCACGTTTATGTGAAGATTTCTTAAATTTGTTACTTCCACCCTCCATAGTGTCCCCGGGAATTATAAGGCAAAATACAACATTTTGTTTAAATATTTTAAATCCAGCCTTTCAATAGTATAAATTTCAATTGTTTTAATACTTTTTTGCTTTAAATAAATAACTATGCCAATATTTCCCAAGAGTATAAATATTATAAAATTCATTCTTCTTTTGGAAAAATAAAACTATAAATACATATTTATAGTTGTAAAATAAAATACTCAAATGAGGAGGGGTGTAAATAAAGTTAAAGATGGGAAAAGACAACCAGGAATCAGCGGAGCAACCAAATAGTGAAAACAAAAACCCTTCTAAAGAAGAAGCAAAGCAAGAGATAAAAGAAGAAACCGAAGAAAAACCTGAAGATACAAAGGAAGAAGAGAAAAAAGATACACCAGAAGAAAACAATGAAAAACCTGAAGGAAAAAAAGAAGATGTTGAAAAATTAAGAAAAGTAATCAAAGTAGATGATAATTCAAATAAAAAGGATGATAAGAAGCCACCCTCAAATCAAGAAGAAATGGATATTTCTTCTAGAGATGGTTTAGAACAAAAAAGAGCTATTCTTCAAAGTATTAAAGATTTTGATTTTCAAATAAAGAAAAACCAGGAGGAATTAACTGGTTTAAATAAGAAATTAGATTCTGTTACTAGAGACCTAGACGATCTTGTAAGTCTTTATGAAATTGTTTCTGAACAGATGAATCCTTTCGTTGGTCTTTCTAAAGTTACAAAAAAAAGGATTGATGCATTAGAAAACTTTACAAGTGAAATTGATAACTTGAAAGATAGAATGAATGAAATAGAATCTTTTGCTGAAAGAACTGGTGCAAATATCAAAAATATCAAAATAAATAATAAAAAACAAGACGATACAACCTCTGAAAAAATAAATTTAGAAAAAGATGAAAAAGAAGATTTAAACAATAAAGAAGAAACAGAGGAAGAAGATATGGAAAAAACAGATATCAAAAATACAGAAGATACTGATGAAACAAAAGAGGAAATAAAAAAACCAAAAGAAGAAGATATTAAAGATAAGTTTGATACAATTAATAAAGAAATTACCCCTAATCCTATAAATGAAAATGTCCCTCTAAACAAACCTGAACAAATCAATTATAGGTCACAAACAAACGAAGATTCCTCATTTGATGATCTTGATAGGATTATAGAAGAATCATTATATGCACTAAGTCAAGATATGAAGATTGATAGAGCAATTGATAATTTTATAGAAAATTTAAAAATGGATAATATTAATTAGGTGAAAATATGGGAGATAGTGGAAAAATAAAAAGAAATGAAGCCTATGATTTAGATAGTGAACTATCTACCCTAGTGAATAACAATATGTTAAATCCTAGAATTGCAGAGAAATTAAACACAAAACTTAAACAAAAAAATGTTAATTTAACAAAAAATCAGTTACATATGTTAGTAAACAAAATAAATGAAATAATGGGAAATCAGAGGAAACAAATCAAAACAGACATTGGTAGATCAAAAAACAAAGGATATCAGATAAAAGAAAATGAAAACATGCAGAGATTAGTTGAATCAATAGAAAATCTTGAAGAACGTCTAACAGAATTAGAAGGAAATATAGATACTGAAAAAGAACCCGTGAACAAAAAATCTACAAAATATGTTAAGACAGAGGATATAAACGTAGGTGAAGATATCAAAATACCAAGCGGAGAACTTAATTTAGAGCCTTTAAGTGAAGTGCCAAATAATCCAGAAAGCATAATTATCTTAATGAAATGGCTACAATATCTAATAGATAAATGCGGTAGAGAAAATCTATCAAACATACTTGACTACTATGTAGATATCGGATGGATAAGTGAAGATGCAAAAATAAGTCTTATTGATTACTCACACGGAATAACTGAAGAAAAAAAATCAGATACAAATAAGAAAATATCAAATCTACCATCAAAAGACCATATTCAGTCACTTGTTTTTATCCAAAAACTAAAAGGAAATCAATTTGACAAACATTTCATTGATAAAATAGATAGTGAGTTGTCTAGAATATCAAAAAAAATAGATAATTACAATTTAAAATAAAAATATTTATTTACCAGTTTTACGATATAAATTTTAAATAATTAATAGTAGAGGGGATACTTTAAAAACATAATCTCACCAGTTGGAGGTGGTATAAATGGGATTCTCATTGTCAGCTGCTACAGCAATTATTGGTGTATCTATTCTGATCTCTATTGAGATTATAGTATCAACCACCATTCCAACAATAACAGATTTAAATGATTCATATGACAAAATGAAAGATAGAGCAATAGAACAAGTTCAGACTGAGATTAATATTACAGATATAACAACTACACCAAATGCTAGTAACTATGATCTAAGTTTTAGAGTTGGAAACAAGGGAAGTATCTCACTAAAAGTAGATTATTTCACAGTCTTAATCGATGGCAATCAAAGTTCGTTTACATCTACAACTACATATCTTCACCCAGAAAAATCAGCAGAATTTAATATTTACAATATAAATGGACAAGGAACTATAAGATTAAAAGTTGTAACAAATAATGGAATATCAAAATATGCTGAATTTACTGTAACTTAAGGAGGAAAATAAAAAATGGGATTTAGTTTAACTGGAACACATGTAATATTCTTTGTTGCATCAGTGATTGTAGCTGGTGCTGTGTCAGGTGTATTTGTTGCTGTGATTCAAGATGTCACTGGAAGTCTATCTGAGAGAGGTGAAAGAGTCGAAGATCAACTAGACATTGAATTTAAAATAATAAACGACCCTGACAATATTCCTTCATCAGTAAACGACTATATATTTTATCTTAAAAATATTGGAATAGTTGAAATTCCAACTACTAATCAGACATTTAATATGTTTGTCGACGGAGAGATAATTAAAACTTCAAATTACAATTTTTCTTCAAATACTGTTCAATCAGAAGGTACTGTTACAATATACATAGACAAAGGAGAAATTAGTGCTGGGGAACATAAACTAAGAGTAATCGGCCCACAGGCAATAGAAGATGATTTTACCTTTAAAATTTAGTTAAAAAAATGGGAAAAAAATATGGGAAGGACAAGTAAATCCTTGATACTTGAAAGAAAAGGAGAAA
>CAZKQS010000025.1:0-11361 GCA_964554985.1 uncultured Thermoplasmatales archaeon
CAAAAATATAAATTTACCAAAAGATATAGAAAAACTTGTAGCACCACCAGATGGGATAAAACATAAACTTTTGAAGAAAGCTCACCAATTTGAAATAGTAGATGGAATGGAAGGATCCATTGAAATAATGTTAAAAACAGGTACAAAACTATTTTGTGATTTTAGAGAAAACGGAATTATGGGAATATGTGAAATAAAAACGGCTTTAAGAGATTGGAAAATATCAGGTATAATCCTTTCAAGGCCGGAGAATATAGAATACAACCCTAAAGAAATAGAACTAATATTAAAAAATTCAAATGGTATTGGACTAAGCAGTATAACTGATTGGGATTACAATGATTTAAAAAAAATTGCAAACCAAACAAAAAAAAGAAAGAAAATATTTGCAATACATGCAAGTGAAAGAATAAGAGAAGACGTCGATAAAATACTTGATTTAAAACCCGATTTTATTGTTCATATGAACAAAGCTAATGAATCAGATTTAATGAAAATTAAAGAAAAAAATATACCAATAGTAATTTGTCCAAGATCAAACGATTTCTTTGGAATAAAACCAAATTACAAACTTTTAAAAAAAATTGGAATAACTACTTTAATTGGTACAGATAACGCAATGATAAACTCGCCTAATATACTTGATGAAATAAGATTTATAAAAAAACAAACCAATATTTTTGATCTTGATGAATTACTAAAAATGATTACTATATCTCCAAGGAAAGTTTTAAATCCAAGAGCCAGTATTCTCTGTTCTAAATCACCTGCTGATTTAGTTGTAATTGATGAAAAAACTTTAGATGTTTTATATGTTTCAAAGAGCAGGTATATTATGAGGGATAACTCGTGAAAGTTGAAGAAGTAATGTCAAAAGACCTAATCTATGCTTATGTACCAGGTACAGTTAAAGACGCTTTAAGCGTCCTTGCAAAACATAATGTCTCTGGAATGCCAATATTAAAAAAAGATACAAATATCGTAGCAGGAGTATTAACAAGATCTGATATTTTTAAAAACCCAGATGAAGACCAGCTAGCATTAATTATGAGTGATGAATTTTACTATATAAATCAAGACGAAGATGTAAAAAAAGCTGCAGAGATATTATTTGAACATAGAATCCATGGGCTACCCGTGTTAAATAATAGAAAAAATCTTGTTGGAATAATAAGCCCAACCGATATTTTAAAGAAATTACCTGATAATGTAGATGATGATGTTGAAAATTACTATACAAATTTAGTAGTTCCAACATACCAAGATACACCAATTAACATTATAATGGAAATAATTAATATAACACATGAAAATGCACTTCCAATTTTAAACGATGAAAAAAAACTAGCAGGAATTGTAACTGATGGAGATCTATTTAAATTAAGCCACATAAAAGAAAGTGTTGATTCAACTAACATGGGCATGGGTGGAGACGAAGATGAATGGACATGGGAAGGAATACGCGATACAGTAAGACTTCATTATTCAACTTCAGAGGTATCATTACCACCTGTTCCAGTAAAACAGATCATGGTTAAAGATATAATTAAGGCCACAAAAAACACACCAGTAAAAGAAGTCGCAAAAAAACTTGTTAAAAACAAAATCAGCCATATGCCAATAGTTGATTCAGAAGATCGTCTTATTGGTATGGTTACCGATATTGATTTAATGGCATGTATAATTTAAATCATATCAATCTATTCACTTTTTTAAAAATTCACAGATTCTTGGAGAATATTGTAATATGCCTCAGGATAAGTATGATAATATAATGATGCTTGCGAAAAGACGAGGGTTTTTATATCCCTCTTTTGAAATATACGGTGGATCAGCTGGTTTTTATGATTATGGGCCACTTGGAACTAGACTTAAACAAAATATTGAAAACAATTGGAGAAAATATTTTCTGTTAAAAGACAACTGTCATGAAATAACCTCGCCTACAATTACACTATTTGAAGTTTTAAAAGCATCAGGTCACGTTGATGAATTCACAGATTTAACTGTGAAATGTACTAAATGTGATCAATCATTCAAAGTTGAAGATATAATAAAAGGGAATTTAAAACCTGAAAAAGCGGTTAAAGAAAACAAAGTTAAATGTCCAGATTGTGGAACAATATTAAAAGATGCTGAACCAATTAATTTGATGTTTTCAACAAAAATAGGTATTGGTAAAAATAGAGACGCATTTTTAAGACCTGAAACTGCTCAAGGAATATTTATTGATTTTCATCTTCTTTATAGATATGCCAGAGAAAAACTTCCGTTTGGAATTATTCAAGTTGGTAAAGGATACAGAAATGAGGTATCGCCTAGACAAGGTATTATCAGGCTTAGAGAATTTTCAATGGCAGAAGCAGAAATCTTTTTTGATCCAAATGATAAATCACATCCAGATTTTAATGAAGTAAAAGATGAAAAATTACTTCTTTTTGACAATAAAAATGAAATGAAAGTTACACTTAAAGAGGCAGTAGATAAAAAGATTGTAAATAACCAGGCTCTAGCATATTACATGTATCTTACTCAAGATTTTTTAATATCCTCAGGCGTCGATCCAAAGAAATTTAGATTTAGAAAACACGCAGATGATGAGCTAGCTCATTACGCACAAGAATGCTGGGATGCTGAACTTTTTAGCGAGCGCTTCGGATGGATTGAATGCGTTGGCATTGCAGATAGGTCAGCATATGATCTAAGCTCACATATAGAATCAACAGATGTAGACATGCATGCAATGAGAAGATATGATGAGCCAAAGATAATTAAGATTACAAAGATAGTACCAGATATGGGAAAATTAGGCCCAATTTTCAAAAAAGATGCTGGTAAAATAAAAAATAAACTTGAAAAAATAGAATATAAAGGTCAAGAAAAAATAACCGTTGAATTAGATGGAAAAGAAATAGATATACCAGAAAAGGGATATGAAATCGTTGAAAAGGAAGAAAAAGTTGCTGGTGAAAAATTTATACCTCATGTAATTGAGCCTTCATTTGGAGTTGATAGGATTTTTTATTGCATACTAGAACATAACTACTGTGAAACAAAGAAAAAAGGTGAGGATTACACTGTTCTAAAGCTAAATCCAAATATTGCTCCAATTAAAGCAGGTGTTTTTCCTCTTATAAATGATGATAAACAAGTTAAGATTGCTAAAGAAATTTACAAAGCACTAAGAAAAAACGGTATTTATTCATATTATGATGAGGGAGGTAGTATTGGAAGGCGTTATGCACGTATGGATGAAGCAGGAACACCTTATTGTATAACTGTTGATCATAATACATTAGAAGATGATACAGTAACATTAAGAGATAGGGATTCAACTAAGCAGGAAAGAATAAAAATTAATGAACTAATAAATAGGTTTAAAGATATATAAAAAAAATAAAAAAAGTGTTGTTGATTTTTGTTTTTACTTGAGTAGTACTAAGACAAAATCAACTACTGAGATTTCTTCAGGCGTTACAACAGTTACTTTCTCGGCTGATACATATCCTTTTTTTGATACAATTACTGTATATCCACCTGCAGGTACTTTTATACTGTAAAAACCTGATTCACCTGTCAGTGTTTTATAGTTATCATCAACAGAGTGAGCATCATCTGGTATTACTAAAACACTAGCGCCAGAAATTGGCTTATCTAATCTGCCTCTTTCAATAACTGTACCTTGAATAATACCTTCTTCATTATCAGATGGACTTTGACCGGTTCCTTCAACAGTAACTTCTTCAATTATTGAATCAAAGTTTCCGGAATCATCAATAACTGTTAATTTTACTGAATAAACTCCTCCTTGTGTATATGTATGTTTAATTTCTGGTTTATCTAAAACTTCTGTTACTCCGTCTCCAAAATCCCATTTATATGTAACTATTTCAGAGCAAGTCTGTAAGCTAGTTGATGTAAACAATATTTCTTCACCTGCAAGAGGTATAATTGGCCCGTAGGTAAAAGAAGCGACAGGGATACATTCAAATATTGCAGTAACTCTCTTATCACTATTCATTACTAATTTTTCTTCGATTTTTTTACTTCCTTCAATGTCATCTCCTTTCCATTGGACAAATATACAGCCGTCCATTTTTGGTAATTCTGCCTTAATTATAACTTCTTCACCCGCAGAATGTTCGTATACACCTGGATTTGGCGATGTTGTCCCGCAGCCATATGCATCAATTGTTAGACTATATTTTTCATCATCTTCGACATTTTCTTCAGCATATTTTCCAACAACTGTTTTATCACGATCCAAAACTATTGTAACTATATTTTCATCTCCGGATACATCTTTTTGCCATGATTCAAATGTATATTTGTTATGCTCTTTTAACGCTCTAATTTCAACTTCAGCATCTTTTTCATAAACAGCATGTATTCTGCCATCCAGTGTAGCCAGATATTCAATTGGTTCAGGTTCAAGATAAAAAACATCGTGTGTTATTGAAATTGGATCTGCCTCTACAGTTAATATTTTTGTTCCCACAGAATCTTCAACTATTTTAAAATGTTCAACATTTGATTCAAGAGTTCCTTCAAATATTCTTTCAACTTCTATTGATGGATTATAACTACCAGACATATAAAAACCATGAACAGCATAATCACCAGGTACAAAATCATATGAATCCTCATCAGGAATTCCAAATAACCCTTCATCAGTTATATCATCAATTTTTACTTCCATGCTTTCACCAGGATTCAAAACTACAACATCAGGAGATCTTCTTACGATTGGGCCAATGTATTCTAAAACATCGCCTTTCGGAGTTCTTATTTCAAAGTTTAGTGTTCTTACTTCGAGAGCCATTTCACTTACAGAAATTTCTCTTTCGCCTTCATTAGTAAGAGTTGCTTTTAAAGGTTTAGATTCCGCACTAACTGCTTGCAGGTTTTCCATTGATATATCAAAAACTAAGTTTGTATCTGTTTCTGGTTTTACTAATTTTATATCTTCAATTTTTATTGGTAAAATTCCTCTAACAAATTTTGTTAAACCAGTCAAACTGAGTATACCAGAAATTGCAACTTCAAAAGAGAATTCTACTTCTAATCCAGGTCTTTTATATTCTTTTGGTAAATTAATAGGTAAATATGTGTCAAAATGTCTTCCAAAAAATGTAACTCCTTTTTCACCTTTTATTAGATGTGAAGATATTCTTGCAGTATTTTCTGATATAATTTTTCCTTTATCCTCATATTTTGATTCCCTGCCTAAAACTCCAAATCTTGCACTAGCAACAGAGGATACTGAGGTAAGTATAAACACTGTTGCTATCAAAAACGCCATATATTTTTTTATTTTTAACTTCATTTTGTATACCTCACTAAATTATTCTTTAGCTTATATAATAAACTTATATATTTTAAGGTTTATAAATATTTCTATTAATATTATAAAAAATATAAAAAATATAGAAATTAGAATGATTTAAGACTCTTATCAACAATATCTGACAGTTCATCTATTTCTTGAGAAGTAATAACTAATGGTGGCCTGAATCTAATAGTATTAGACCCACAACCAACTAAAATCGCTCCATTTTTGTAAATAATCTTTAAAAGCTCATCTCTTTTTTCAGGAGTTTTACAATCAAATGCACACATAAGCCCCCTTCCACGAGGGTTATAAATCTTTTCAGGGTATTTTTCAGAAAGCTCTTCCAAAGATGAAAGCAATCTTCTACCTTGGATTTCAGCATTTTTAACAAGATTTTCTTCTTTTATTATTTCAAGATATTTCTGACATCTAAACATGTCAACAATATTTCCACCCCATGTTGAATTAAGCCTGCTTGGAACATTGAAAACATTATCTTTTACTTCATCAACTTTATTTCCAACCATAATACCACATACCTGGCTTTTTTTACCAAATGCTAAGATATCTGGTTTAAAATCAAAATGTTCATGAGCCCACATTTTACCAGTAAGACCCATCCCGCTCTGTACTTCATCGACCATAAACATACAATCATTTTCATCACATAATCTTCTCAGTTCTTTGAAAAAATCATTGCGAAAATGATTATCTCCGCCTTCACCCTGGATAGGTTCAATTATTAATGCTGCAATATCATCAGGATTTTTTTCAAAGGCATCTTTTATTTCAGAAACTGCTTTTTTCTCCTGTTCTTCAACTTTTTTAAGGTTTTCATCATTCAATGGAAAACTGATCTTTGGATTTGTAATTCTTGGCCAATTAAAAATCGGAAAATATTTTGTCTTGTTTAAATTAAAGGTGTTAGTCATTGGAAGAGTGTAACCAGTTCTTCCGTGAAAAGCCTCTTTAAAATGGATGACTTTAGAACCTAATTTTTCACTTTTACCAGCATTTATATTTTTTCGTACTTTCCAATCGAAAGCAGTTTTAAATCCATTTTCAACAGCAAGTGATCCTCCACTTATAAAAAATAGATGTTTGAAATAATCTGGAACAGCAATTTTACCGAATGTATCAATAAAATCAGCCATTTCAACAGTGTAACAATCAGAATTTGTGGTTTTATTTAATGCTATTTCACCGATCTTTTTGATAAACTCTGGAGTTCTCATCTCTGGATGATTACATCCAAGAGGAGCTGATGCAAAAAAAGAAAAACCATCTAAGATATATCTATTATGTCTTGAATCATAAATCCTTGTTCCTTCACTCTTTTTTATATCTACAACAAAATCAAAACCATCTACAATCATATATTTTCCTAATGTTCTATGTACATTTGTTGGCTTAACAGTCATCCAAAACAACTCCTATATCTAAAATAATACCCGTATTTGTTTGAGTGGTATCAATAGCATTTATAAAATGCTATCGGTAATATGTTTGAATGAAATTCAAAAAATTTTACTAGAATTATTGAACAGATGTAGAGAGAAATATGAGGGAGAAAAAAGCGGGATGCATTCTTAATTTCTCTCTACATATCTTTTATTCAAGATTTATTGTTTGAACTAAGTTTAGATCTTTGATTTGATTTAACTTAATCATACTATCAGAAATTGTGTAAAGAGTATCATCTATGAATAGAGATCTTTTTATTTGTGAAAAACTAGAGTAATAATCATAATATATATCACTAGATTTTTGTTTATTTTCATGTGAGATTCTTCCTTTGTAAATAAATCCATCTTCTGAATTAAGATTATATACATATGCTCCTTGATAACTATCAATTCTTTGACCTGTCTCTTCATCTCTTTTTACTGCATTTAAGGGAATTACAAATAGTTCTTTTTCACGGTCAAAAAGTAAAGCTTTATGATTGTGTAATACAGGCGTATTTGATCCTCTATCCCCAATTACTACTTTTGATACTTCTTTTGGATTTTCTGGGTCTGTTACATCAAATAAGGCAATTTTTACTCCAAGTATTGCTGTATAAAATACTGCATTATCTGAATGAATCTTATCTGAATCGATGCTTGCATCTGAATCCTTACCTATTCCAATTACATGATTTTCATCATATGGATGCAGGTAATCTGAGTAACCTGGTATTTTTAGTTCTCCGAGGATCTCTGGATTATATGGATCTGATAAATCAATTACAAAAAATGGATCAATGTTTAAGAATGTTACAAGATATGCTCTATTTCCCATAAATCTAGCACTATGCATGTTTTCATTTGGGGCTATATCTGTGATTTTTCCTACAACACTTAGTGTATCATTTAAAACAAACACATTTGAACATTTGTCTTTTGAATGATCATTTGTTTGTGTAGCTATTCTAAAAAAACCATTATGTTCATCCATTGAGAATTGATTTATTATTCTACCCGGTACCTCGCCTTTTGAAATATATTCTATGTTATTATCATCAATTGAAATTTTATGAATTATTGTTTTTGTGGTACTAGATCCATAAATCCTTCCCTTAGATATATCTGGCTCTAAATATTCATATGAGCTATATGTTAGATATATGTTATTTTTTGATACATATAAAGTACTAGAACTAGAGAACATAAAACTTTCTTGATTTACTTCATTTGTTTCAAGATCAACTGCTACAACGTAAGTTAAGGAATCTATTTTTTGTGATGAATTAACATAGTGAATGCTTTCAACTGGGATCTTCTTTGAAACATTGTTAATAGATATCTCTGGTATAGAGATTGTTTCATTTCCATCGATTTCTCTATAGATATTGTATGTATTTTCTGAAGTAATTATATAAATATTATCTCCAATTAATCTAGCATCAATAAAACTTCCATCAATCTTTATTTCCTGGTCTATCTCTGGATTATTTCTATCTGAAATGTCATAAATATTTACATCTGTATCTGATTCATAGCTACCCCTATAATAACCATAACAAATATGATACTGTGGTTGTGATCCAAAAACTATTAATTTATTATTTCTTAAGAAAAGATTACTTACGTAGATATCATCTAAATCGATAGTTGATAGAACCTTTGATTCATTTTCAGGGTAAGCTTTTATTATATAAATTTTTGAATTTGAAAGAAGATAGATATATTTTCCATCAGTTTTTACAATATCTGGTTCATCAACTCCCTCGACTTGAATATTAGTTTCTGAAAAATCAACATCAAAAGATGAATCAGATTGGCCGGCTGAAGTTGATTTTTCTGCATTAGCAAGCATTCCGTCGACTGATCTTGGTACTTTCAAACCATCAACATAGTAATAATGAGAACTAGTTCTATTATTATTGTAGTTATTATCTTTTAGAAAATCAATAAATTCTTCATAAGAAGAAAAGGTCTCAATTTCACAACTACCAAAATTATCATTTTCATTATCAAAGAATAAATCAAATGGGTTTCCAAAAACAACTGGTTGCACGTTTAATGCATAACCAAAGCTTAAAACAACAATTATACCTGAGACAATTAAACCTGTAATTTTTACAATATTTTTTTTCATTTTAATCAAATCTCCAAATATATTTCTATCTCTAGTTATATCACACATTGTTTATATATTGCTGGAAAACGTTTGGAAAAAACCAAACAAAAATAAAAAAAGAAAAAAATTAATTCATATCTTCAATTTTTTCATTAAATACGATATCCATTTCTTCAAGTTCATTAAGAATAGGATTATAAATATCAGGTAGAACTGGAATATGAACACCACTTAGATTTATTTTTTTATCAAGTACCATTCTGACGGCAATTGAAGCAGGAATTGCAACAGTTCTAGCAACAGCTGAATCATCCTTTGGTATTCCATAGTTTACTAGGGTTGAAGTGATATGTTCTTTTTTATTTGAGTATTCAGCGATAAATTCATGATGCATAACTATCATATCGCGTTCATCTTTTCCTAGTTTCATTTTCTCAAGAGTTAAAACGTTCATATAATCAAGTGGATTATCCCTATCCTGTGGTAATTTTTCGTTACTAAAAAGCCCTAGCCATTTCAGTCTTTTAATAACTGTTGAATAAACCTTTAAATCTAGAAATTCTGCAGTTTTTTCTTCTAAATTTTCATCTTTTTCTGCTGAAATTAAATGCCGTGTCATATCACCGTAGGTTTTACCATTAAAACCCTCAACTGGTTTATCGTTTAACCATCCTAGTGCAACAATTTTTCTCATTGTTTCACACCAACCAGTCATTCTAAGCGTTCCTCTATATACTGTTTTAGAATCTTTTAATCCATATATTTCTTTATATGGAACTGAGTTTCTATTTGGATAGTTTTCAAAACTGCCGATGTTTGGAATATCATCAATATAATAATTTTCAAAGAGTTCTTCACCGGGATATTCTCTGATTTTTCCATCCTCAAGCCATTTCGAAGGGTTTTTTGATGCAAGTAAAACACCTCTAGGGGACCATGAAAATTTGTATCCAAAGGGATTAGTGTTTGCTTCATGGGAGGGTAGTGCACCAGTTGATGATTTAAAGCTGATTACTTTTCCACCTTTTTCTTCAACCTCATGAATCACACGCATTGCACTCATATGATCTATTCCAGGGTCAAGACCTGATTCATTTAAAATTATTATTCCAGCATCTTTTGCCTTTTTATCAAGTGCTTTCATTTCTTCAGATACATAAGATGTTGTAACCATTGGAATTTTATATTTTATACATATTTTTGCAACTTTTACATGATATGCATATGGTAATAGACTAACTACTAAATCAGTATCTGAAACAAGAGTGTCAAGTAATTCATCATTTTTAACATCTAGTTTTACTGCTTTTCCATTTGGATGGTTATCAATTATCGCTTCAGCTTTACTAACTGTTCTACTAGCCATAGTAACTTTGTAGTCTGTTTTTTCAAAAAAATATCTAATCATGGGTCTTGAGACCATTCCTGCCCCAAGAACTAACACTTTTTTTGCCGTAACCTTTTACCCCCTAATTTAATTATAAATGTTTACTCAGCCGAAAAGAAAAAGTCTATAAAAATTTGTTGATATATTGATAATCAGGAGTTAATTTTCCGTGATGTAGAATCAATGCTCTCTTAATTTCAGGTGGTAAATCAAGTTCTTGATAGCTTTTATTGTAATCAGTTTTTACAATTTTTGGAATGTATGAAAATAATGCGTTACTAAAAGCAATTGAAGATTCTTTAGGTAATTCACATGGGAGGTTATCAACTGCCATTACAGCAATTCCTTCTCCACTGCATCCATCTGTAATTTTATTATTCATTGGATTATAAACATAAACAGGCATGTTAGACTCAGTTACTTTTTCAGTGAACTCAACCGCCCCATTTATATCAACACTAATGTCGCCAACAATTTGCAGTTTTGATAGATCACTAAAGTTTTTTTCCACAAAATCTTTTGTAATAAGTCGAGGATATCTTTCATCCCAGTATATACAGTTCATAAGAACGGTCAGTCTTTTTACATATCTATTAAAGATCGATTTGTACAGATCAGGTTTACCATAATATTCCATTAAGTTAAAATCCTTATCTTCAGATTTTGGTTCAACCATATCTTTTTCTTGGAATACAACTTTGTAAATCAGGCTGTCAGAGAAGTGTTCTTCCATTGTTTCAAGCTGAGCAGGCGATATCTCTTCAACAGGTAGAATATCAAGTATTTCTTGAGCACCACTTGAAACATGACCGTAGCCAGTAAAACCAACTACAACCGGTAGCATTTTTTTTGGAAATCCTTCTTCTTTAATTCTTGTTCCAACATATCGGATATGGTTTTTTGCATCCTCAAGATTTGCATATTCAGTTGTTCTTTTAATTTCACTAAAAGCTGTTTTTTTCCCTTTTGATTTAAGTCTTTTACCTAGGCCCCAGAGTGTATCAATCATACCTGCAATTCCTGCGTATCTACCAAAAAAAACTAGTCTTCGTTTTTTTTCATCAGTGATTTTTTCATA
>CAZKQS010000025.1:11371-12788 GCA_964554985.1 uncultured Thermoplasmatales archaeon
AATCTATAAGGTTACAGTTCAGTTCCATCATTTTTTTTAACATTGGCATATTGTATTCTTGACCTTTTATGGTGTGTGAGAAAAAAACATATGTTTTGTTTTTTTCAAATAGATTTATTGGTATTTCTTTTACAGCAAAAATAACATTTGCTTCAGATAAATCTTCCTGTATTTTTGCTCCTGCTTTTCTGTATTCTTTATCTTTAAAAGTTCTAATTTTTGATGGCTGAACAATTGTATAGATATTGTGTTTTTTTCTTAATTCTTTTATGTGATCTGGAATAATTGGTACTCTTTTTTCCCATTTGTTTTTATCTTCTCTTCTTATTCCTAGTGTGTATCGCATATCTAATCTCCATTATTTGTATCTTAGAATTCCGCCCACATGTCCTAATTCTTGTATTATTTCATCATCTGTAAATTCAATTTCTACATCTGTTCTTTCACCAAATTCAAGAATTTCCTCGATTAAATCTACTTCTGAAGTCTTATTTCCACAGTACGGACATTTATCTTTTATTCCCTCATCAACATACTGGCAGTGTTCACATATCCATCCTTTTATTTTGTGTTCTTTTTCAATTATTAGAAGTTCTACTTGACCATTTTTTACTGCAACTAGTGTTTCTTTTGGACCGTATACCGCTAGACCATCTTTTAGAATCTCAGATTTTAGGTGTTCTGCTGCTTTTTTGCTTTGTTCTTGTTCTTTTTCTGATACAATCTGAAGTGATTTTTTTATAAGTTCGTTTTCATCTTCTATACTAATATCAACTACATCAACTATTTTTTCCTCAAGAGCCTGCGGAAGCATTTCAATAAATTTGTTTTTTGATGTACCTGGTCCTGCTATAACTATTCTATCATCTGCTCTTTTTTCAAGAAGTTCGATTACATCTTTGAAAAATGATTTTATCGCACCTCTTCTGAGTCTGTTGAATCGAGCTTGCGACCATCCGCCTTTTTTGTGTTTGTTCATTATATCTTTTGAAATCTTTTTTGTTGAATCAACTGTCCCCATTGATATTGAAAAAATTTTTGCTGAGTTTGAATTTAGAACTAAAAGAGTGTATGATTCCCATTCATCAAGGATTCTAGCTAAAGGTCGTAAGTATGGTGATGAGTCAACTACAAGTAACTTATCAACTTCTACATTTAGTGGAATATATTTTTGAAAATTATTTTTATCTGAAGCAAATATTGCCTTATTGTCATCATTGTTTTTAGAGATTATTTCTTTAATCTTATCAGTTGTTTTTTCGAAATTTTTTAGTTCATTTCCTTTCAAGATTTTTTTTATCGCTTTTATTCTTCTATCAAGAAATTTTGTATCTAGATTTTTACCTAAATAAACACTTACATAAGAATCATCACTATCTTTATCATATATCTCTGATAAATTCCTTAAATCATTTTT
>CAZKQS010000026.1:0-12710 GCA_964554985.1 uncultured Thermoplasmatales archaeon
TGTATCACCAGACCAAGTTATAGCTATATGGTGCCAGTTGTTAGTATTTAAATCAACATCACTAAAATCAATTTGTGATACTCCATCACCATCAACACCATTACTGAACCATAACTCTATATCCCCATCTGATTTTAAATAACACAATATTCCCTTAGTGGTAGATGAATCACCGCCGCTGTTAAATATATATTTATTACCTAATGAATTTATATAAACCCAAAAACTAATAGTTATAGGTGATGCAGTTTGAGATATTCCTGTGTCTATATAATCTCCATCGCCATCAAAATCATAAGCTTCGTTTATCTTGCCGCCGCTGCCAGTGGTTAGTGTCGCGCCGGTCACAGACGCATTATTAATGCCAAGCGCGTCATTCGCCCCGTTATCAAATTTATAATAGGTAGTTATATCTGTTTGTAGATTTGCAAATCCAGCCGTCGCTAGACACAGAAAGAGACACAATCCTATTAATATTGCTTTTTTCATAAAACACCGTTACTCATCTGAACACTGACAGCAATCGCTATGACCGAAAAAAACACATAGCCAACCCATATTATAGGGTTAAGCGAAAACAACACAAGGCGTAGCAGCGTGTCATCTTCACTAGTATCTTCTAAAGTATTAATACGGACATCCTCTATAGTTGGCTGGAATACTGCTAAAAGAAATCCAGCAAGTATGACAACTATAATGGTTGTTAATACAAAAGTGGCCTGGCCTCTTTTATTCATAATCTAAACCTTTGTTTCTTATACTTTGCCACCGTAAGACCGCGCATCTCTCCAAATGTATCTATAGCGCTACCTCTTTTTTCTTGGAATATATTATCTTTCTTTTCTTTGAATTTATTTTTTAGACTTTCATCCATATTATTAAAAAAAGGTTTTTTCACTTTCTTATTCGCCCTTTCTATCTTAAACTTCATAGATAAAGTGGAATCGACCACCTTTGCCCCCCTATTGAATGCCTGGTTATATGTTTTAGCTTTTTTTGTCACCCTTGTATACTTATTATTTGATTTCGCGTAAGCATGATAACCAGGCACCCTTTTTTCAGGTTTGCTAGTCTGTCCGAAATCAAATCCAGGAAATTTAAATGGTTTGGGTGGTTTGGGTTTTTCGGGTTTTTTTGGTATTATTGTCTGTGGTGGTGCGCTAGTTGGCGATGGTAAAAAAGTTTTTTTCTTGTCAGATGTAGTTATATTTTTGAATGTAGTTGTTATATCAGATGTTTGATCTATATTAACATCTTGCTTAAATTTTTTACCAATATTAAAAACATCTATGAATGGTCTATCTTGTTTTTTGGATTCATCAAGTTCACTAGTAATTTTAAAATTACTTTCTAAATTTTCCTTGAAAAAATCATCATAACCTTTACTTTGAGCACTTATCGCAGCAAAAGCTAACACATTAGTGGGCAAAAAACTTGTTTTTGTTGGAGTGGAAAATTTAATTTTAGCTTCTGGCAAAGATTTAGGTTTATATGGTCCCCTTTGTATCCCATATTTTGTTTTAGGCTGCAATACCTGAACAGCTTTTTTGCCAGCAAATAATTTAAATTTTGTTTTTGCGGCAACTTGTGGACTTTTTGGAGGATATTTAAACTGATAAACGTCGAGGTTCACTTGTTGCGTATTTTTTGGGAAACCCATTTTAGATTTAGATACAGAAATAGATCTACCAAAATCTTTCATACCAATATCATAAAATAATTTTTGTTGGTTTGGTTCAGTTGCAGCCAACCTCAATTTAGATATATCGCCAAATTTGGGTTTATAACTTCTAGGGCTTAAAAGAGCTTCATATTCTCGTAAGTTTAATTTATTAATTTTTTTATACAATATGGTTTGACTTTCTTGCGCTACTCTTTTAGGGACTTTACCTGGCAACATTTGTATTTGTCGGTCTGTTACGGGATATTTTCTACTTGGTAATTTGTAGGGTTTTTTATCTATCAAATTCGTGCCGATATTTTTGAATTTCTTACCATAAATATTAGTTTTTGTAATACCCATCTGCATTGCTTTTTTTTGTCCATATTTTTGTCCTGATGTGAAAGGTTTTGGAAAATTCATTGCAAAACCAGTATATGCAGCTGCATCACTGGTAAAGCGTAAGCCGCCAGCTAAAACAGCTTTCTTTATATCTCCACTACGATAAAACTCTGATACCCCAGATTCTGCAGTTCGTAAACTGATAACACCACCAACAACTGGTTTAGAACTAGATATTTGTAGACCCTTTTTTATACCTACCCCAGCAGCTTTAGTCAAAGGCCCAAATTTTTGCAATTTAATAACTTTTGAACCAAAACCACCTACAGCACCTATGGCAGGACCTAATATTTTTGCTGCAGAAGCAAATTTAACGTATTGTATTCCCGCTTCTATACCTAGAATTAATGCAATATTGCCTTTTGATTGTTGTCTTGTAAGGTCATATTGCTGCATACGGTACGAATCGTCAAAAAAAGTTTTAAAAGCTTGTTTTGAGCCTTGTTTAGCATATTCTAATTGCTCAACAGTTCTTATATCAGCCGCTTTGTATGCTTCGGTTTTAGCTTTATCAAAAATACTGGGTTCCCATTTTGATATTGTGCCACTGGGTTCTTTATTTTTTTGTTTTTCCCTTTGACTCAAAAATTTATTTTCTTGTCCTAGGGGAACTGAAGCAGGTATATCAGCTTCTTGTCTTTGTTCTTGGTATTCAACAATCCCTTTAACTTGTTTTTTTGAATCTTCTTGGAACACAGTACCACCGCGAGGTATAATATCACCAGCGACAATCTCTTCACCTGTTCGTATTTTTTCTTTTAAACGCTGTTTCCTTACATATTCACGAGCTGCACTCGAAGGACCACGAACCTCAAAAGAACCATCGGGTTTTATAGTATATACAGTGCCTCCCTGTCTATATAATTGTTCTTCACCTGTCTTTTTAGCTTTCTGTATGGCTTTTTTTGCTTCACTAGTTCTTTCAACCTTAATCTTATCTTTAGGTTGTTTTTCTTTTGTGGCACCAGAACCAGAGCCACCTCTAAGTGTTGGTTTTCCTGATTTTCCTTTTTGTCCCGATGATTTTGCTTTTTTATATTCTGATTCTTTATATCTATCTGTGCCTTCGTATCTGATAACCCCAGATTCATCTACATAACTCTTTCTTTCGCTTTTCTTAGATGACCCAGAAGAGCCACTACTAGGCTTAGGTTTTACTGTACGTGGATTTGGTCTTTTCTCTACCTTTAAACCCCGCGCTTCCGCAAAATCCTCTATACTATCGTAATGAGCCATCTTCACATCTTGAAATCTTTAAACATATCTTCTGATTTTCCTTTTTTTTTGTCCATACCGCCGAAGTCAGCAAACATATTAGGTTCTTTACTAGCGCTTTTCTGTGGTTTACTAACACTGCCAATAAATTTTTTTATGGATGTACCTGTTCCACTTTTTTTCTTATAACTTGATTTTAATTTATCCCGTTCAGACTTCAATTTTCTTAATCTAGCCTTTCTGCTTTCTAATTCTATTTGAGAACCGTATTTTTTTGCTGTCTTGGCTATTTTTTTGTTTTCATAATTTTCATATTTTTTTTTTAGTTTTCCTATAAATACCATAATATCACCTTAATTGAAATTTGTCTACTCCAAAATCAAACCTTTTCTTGCATCTGGGGCAAGATACTGGTTCTTGTTTTCTACTTTTCCATTTGTAGCCACAATAACAGCAGGTTTTATTCATAATAATAGTAATAGTAATAGTAATAATAATAAATATATATACAATCCAATATATATATTACTATATAATAATTATTTAATATATGTAAAAGTAATTTTTCTTTTAGAGGTCGATAATTTAATGAAGCGAATGGCAAAAAAGGGTTTCACCGTCAATAACATCGTCATAGTGATTGTAGCAATAATCATGCTGATTGCTGTTGCAATACCAGTTACTTCCGACGTGATTGATTCGGCAAACCTCTCAGGTACGACCGCAACTGTTGTTGGACTTCTGCCTCTACTCCTTGCAGTTGGTGGCGTGGTTGTCGTGACTGCTCTGTATAGAGGAGGATAAATGGAAGATAGACAAAGAGGGCGGCTTAACAGCCGCCTATTTTTTATTATATTATAAAATGACATCCTTTAACGCATTAAAATGCGTAGTTTCCGACTACGAGACGACAAATGACGAGGTTGCATCACGCAAACCCTCTATCAAAAATCTTTCCCTCCCACGAGGTCGCCGATACATTAACGAACAACAAAGTAAAGACGTGTTTGAATATAGTATCTTTGGAGATATTACAGGACAAATTAAAATAGGTGATTTCTCATATTAGAAAGACAAAAATATAGAGCTAAATTAATTAAAAATTGGGATAAGCAAATAAGGTCTAACCTAAGAAAAAGACCAGAAAATCCTGGAACAATACTTAGGGCTTTTCGTACTTTTGCGACAGATTATGCAAAAAAACAAAAGGACCTAATTAAACAAATGGATGTAAGAAGTGCAAGAGATGATGTATTATCTACTTGGGAATTAGATTTAAATTTAAGAGAAACCCAATATAAACAAAGGAGGAGAAATTAAAATGCCTTCTAAGCTACGCCTTGCAGAAATATCCAAAGGGCGTACCTCAATTCCTCCCACCAATAAATTGGCGGGTATCTTTGAGGTGTTTTTATGATAAAAAAATATTTGATGCTAATACTTCTATGCTTGCCTTTCGCATTTGCAGTAATCGATTTTACACCATCTGAAGGGGGTACAAGTTCTGGATCTGTATCGTGTTCAGATTGTGATGATAGATTCATACAAGAAGAAAGCGACCCATTAGCATACAACGGGACATTAGCATATAATAGCAGTCTATCTAAATATTTGCGCCGTGATGGTACGACAACATTAACTGATACATGGACATTTGGGGAAGAAAAAATAAGAGGTGAAAGCTTATATTCTGTTTCTGGTTTCACTTTATCTGGTGCTGATGTATCTAGTTTTAATCAAGAATATGAATATGACGCTGTAAATGGATGGTATGAAGGTGAGACAACATCATTTTATGCTGTTGTAGATGGCGCTGATTTAGGTTCATATGGAGAAAGTTCTAGTTATTGGTATGCTGTGGATAATTGGGAATCTCCTTTTTATTGCCCATATTATAAAATATCAAAAAGTGATTTATTAAATGGAGTATCTAATGGATGGACTACAAGCGATTGTGGGTCTACTGCACCGACTGGCACATATGAATTGTCTGATGATAGCCCTGTGCAAATAAACGGCAGTAGCGGTGATGCTTATTTTGATGGCACAGTAGCTATGAATCTTTTAGCAACACAATCGTGGGTTGCAGGCCCCCAGGCAAACGTATATATAAATCCTGAACAAGAAGATATTTCTCTTGGATCTAATTCGTTATTGTGGTCGAATGATGATGGGGCTAATTATGTTTTTATAGCTGGGAAAGTTCCAACGGATTATAATTCTAGCAATACGATGTCAAATTCAGTTATTTTAAATAGCGCTGAAATAGGCACATCAGGAAGTGACGCAATAGGGATCAATAGGGGGAAAGCAACAGGTAGCGCTAGTTTCGCTTTTGGGGATAGCTGGGCATCGACTTCATGGACGGCAGCCGGAGGTAGAGATGCAAAAAATAGCCACATCACAACATTTGCGCATAGTAGTGGAGATTGGTACCGTGATGGAAGTAGTCAAACAGAGGAATATATACTTAACGCATATACATCATCTAATACACCACGTGAAATGGCTGTAGGATATAGGTCCAATAGCAACCCGTCTGGTGTAGGAGGTGGTAATCGTCTCATAGTGCCCACTAATAGCACTATATTATATGAAGTAAATATAATGGCTATAGAAAGATATAATTCATCAAATATAGGACATTTTAGCCGCAGATATTTATTACATAATGATGATGGTAGCACCTCTATAGTCAAATCAGAAACTATAGGTACAGATTATAATCCAGGTTCATGGTTAGGAGGTATAACTACATCTACTGTAGATATTTCTGGTATAGATATTTTTCAAATAAAAGTAGCAGGTCCAGGATTAAATCGTTTTGTTCAATGGACAGGCTCTGTAAAAGAGACAATACTATTGGGTGGTGAGATATGAAAAAAAATATAATAATTGCATTTGTGTTGCTTTTGGGAATAATAGGAAGTGTTGTAGCTCAAAAGGAGCTACAAGACAGTAAAGTTGATCCAAAGGTAGAAGAATATATAAGTAGACAAGGCAAAAATATTGATGCTGAAATAGAGAAAGAAGGTATAAAAGAAGTAGAAAGAAAAACTTTACAACGTGCTATGTCCGACCTACAGAAAGAATTAGATACTATCAGAGGAGATTTAGATAAAATAGAAGATGTCACCATATATATAAAAAATCTAAATAAATGAATGGAACTAAAACAATATTTTGGATGCTGTCAATATTTATTTTATCTTTTTCAGCCTATGCAGCTGATGGATGTGTTTCAGGTGAGAACTGCACTTGGTTCGGTTATGGAGCCACTTGGGCATCGGGTGCAAACTTTACGCTTGAAAGCCCAGAAGGAACCGAAAGCGGACCGGTACCAGTCACAGAATTTGATTCAGGTAATATGCGCCATGTCAATATCATTAACAATACAGGTAATTATAAAGGTTGCTTCATCGCTTATAACAGTACCAATTCAGAAACTCAATGCGAATCCAAAGAAATTAGATCAGATGCTATTACGGAGGAATTTGATATGTTAGGATTAATCTTTAACTTGATTCTTGTTTTTGGTATAGGGGCTGCCCTTATTATAATAGGTGAATACATAGGAAACCCTGCTTTCGTCATAGCTAGTGGTATCTGGTTTTTAATTACAGCATTTACTAGTTTGGCTGATATACCATCTATAGGTTTTGTCAGCACATTATTCTTTATTTTAGTGGGCTTAGCGGCCATATATCATGGAATCATTGATATAGCGAGGAACAGGACAGAGGCATAAAATATGTATGACGACGACAGTGACGACAATAGGGCATGGGACCCTATACAACTACAAAATAAAGTTATAGAACCAGATAGCAAACTTTCTCGTGAAAGAATAAGTAGGAATCTACAATTAGGATATGTAAACAACTTTAAACAATTAATGTTTATCAATAACAGGATTGAATTTGCAGACATCTTATGTAATTTTTCAATAGATGAGGGTGGGTGGTTATTGAAAGAATATGGTATGCAGATGTTTCAGACATTGGATAAACAAATAGTATTATCAAATTCACTTAATGGATTTGGAAGAAAGTCATTAAACACACAGCGCAAAGAAATGGATTACGCTGAAAGAAATATTAAAAAAACATTGACTGATTGGGTTAAACCAAGAAATGGTAGGTGAGGGAATATGATTAATTATATGATTTATTTTTTAATATCAATTAGCATATTGATATTTTTAATTTTATTTATAGCATTGTCTGGGCAATGGTTTTGGTTTGGAATAAAATATAAGATACATAAGCTAAAACGTGGTTCAAACGCTGGTTTATTTTTTGTTATGAATAAAGATAAGAATTTTGGATTACCTATAAATATAGATCTTACTGAGGATAGTGTTGAATTCGGTGATAAACATAATAGAAAAATACATCAATATTCAGATGACCAAATAGCAGGTTTCAGATTTTTTGGAATGCCTTGTGTATTAGCTGATAGTAATGATACAAAAACAAGTGTAGGTATACATTATCATCAAACAAACGATAATGGAGAACCGCAATACCAAGAAGATGGTTCACCTACTATTGGTATTATGAAGCCCAGCCGAAGCCTCCGACCCTCTGCTATAAAGGCATTGATTGATAGTCGGGCAATTACACAAGCTATAGGCCAATTATTCTCTAAATATCAAACACAGATATATCTATTAATGGGCATAGGTATTGCAATTGGTTTAGGTGGATTTTTCTTATACGACATCAAAACAACTGGTTTGCCGGATCAAACGGCGAAAATAGAAGCAATTAAAGCAAGTGTAGATATAATAAAAGACCAAGTAGCTATGAATGTAACTCGCTTAAACTAGGTGTTGGTATATGGGGAAAAAGAAAAAGCCAAGTAGTTTTATTTGTGTGTCAAGTATAGAAGAAGGGCGGACAGTTAATAAAAAAAAATTTTGTAAATGTGATTTTGAATTATATGATAATTGGGGCAAAGTCCCTATAAAAGATTTTTTGAATAAAAAAATAATGATAATAGACAAGGATGTTGGTGATTTCTTTGAAAAATTATGAACCCATGCAAAAAGAATTTGGCACAGATTGGTCCTATCTAGATATTATCAAGTTTGCTTTTGCTGAATTGATAAACGCAAAAGAAGATTATGTCAAGTCATTGACTGGCATGACTGATAAGACTAAAGCAAAAAATATATTTATTTCTAAATTGGATAAGTTTTATAATACAATCATGGCAGGTTTTAATGATTCATTGCAAGATGAAACAGAATGGTTAGAAAGATTTGATAAAAAACTAAGCTTTGCCCATTTTGATGAATTGGATGATAAAGAATTAATATCTATGTTTAAGATGCTAACTAATTGGTCGCAGCGGGAAGGACCATTTAAAACACAGAATGAGAAACAAGACTGGAGTACAGTATGGTAATTAAAGATAAAGCGCTAGTTGCAAACTGTAATAATATTATTAAGCGCAGTAAAAAAGGAATACCATCGTACATTATTGTATGGGGTCCAACTAGAAGTGGTAAAACCACGCTATCTATACAATGTTGCCAGTATATAGCAAATGAATTAGGTGTACCTTTCAATGTTAATCAGGTTTTTTTTAAGGCCTATGACCTTTTAGAAGAAGCCAAAGGTAAGAAAAACGGTACTTTTCTCCTTGATGAGGGGGCCTTTGATTTAATGTCAAATGAATGGCAGAAGCAGGAACAAAAGAATCTAGTAAAATACATTATGACAGCAGCCAAGTATGCACAGGTTTTTTTCATTGCTATACCGAAATTGCATAAATTAAGCCATGATGTGATAGAGGATGATTGGTCGCGAGGGTTAGAGGTATATATGAATAAAGATTATACCCGTCGATTATTCAAGGGTTTTTCACAAAAAAAACTGGATTTGATTTGGTCTATACAGAAAGATAAAAAATACAGATATTTGAAAAATATATCACCAGGGTTTCGTGGTATATTCACTAAAGATTTAGGTGATTTTGATGTTGAGACATATGAAAATAAAAAAGACGAAGCAATTGCAAGTATAGGTGGTGCGGAAAAAATTACTAATAGAGAGAAAAAATATGCTGCATTAGTTATAAGTGCAAAAAAATATATAATGTCTAAAAAGGGCGTTAGCCTTCAAGATTGGGCTATATTCAGAAATGAAGAGAGAGCTAATTTATCCCAAAAATTACTAAAATGTGCGTATGTATTAGATAAACAATAAATACAATCATTAAATACAATCATTAAATATAAACAATTGTGATTGATAATGGCCAAAAAATATAAATTTATTATCAAATGGATGAAATTTCCTATTCAAGGTAGGAAATTAAGATACAGGGCACAAAGAAAGGTACAAAACCAAATATTTGATTTAATGTCGGCGATGTTTTTTGATGCATCTGGTTTAGAAACTTCTGATATGTCTAAAGAAGAGAAAAAAGAAAACGAGCATGAGGTGATCTGGCAAGGTAGTGAAGAAGATATGAAAAAATATAAATCACGTTTTGAAAATTTAGATACAGAGAAACTATTCTCTGCAATGAATAAATGGAAAAGGTATTTATCATTTCAACAAAGAAAGAATATACCTAAACAAGTAGATAAACCTATAGATAAAATCCAAAACTATCTTATAGCCTGGGGGATAATTATAGATTATGGTGTAACTCAATGTAACTAGATTTTACAGAGATCAATCGCTCTGTAAATGATATACAAATCACCAAATAAATGCAATTGTGGCCGGAAAGGGGGAATTACATTTCTGTCAAATAAACTTTTCTACATTATTTTTAAAATACTGCCTTCTGTCTTTTGGTATTGCGCTATAGTTTATATAGCAAACATAAGATTTTTCAAATGTTTCTGCAAAATCCTCTGAAGCGTCAGTTTTAGAATAATTAGATACCCATTCATCTGTGTTGTTGTAAATCATCTTATATTCATCTTCTAACCATAATCCCTTTCCATACCAAATATAATGGGCCACTTCATGATGTGCTGTTTTTATTACATTAATAGGTGTATTATCTTCTGCATAAACATATATAATGAGTGGTTAATGGTTAATCTGGTTAATGCTAGTAATTTTGTCGTGCAGAATTTACCATTAACCACTGCATTAACCAATTTTAAGGATTCTTTAACCACTTTAACCAAAATAACCACTTTAACCACTTTAACCAATGATGTAAAATTATTATTATATATTACCTTCCAACCAAAGTCTATATCCCAATTATCAAAAACACTGGGTAAATCATCGCAGAGTGTAGCCCAAACATTATCCAGGCCACACCGTAATACAGGCTTGATATACGATGGCCTCGCTGAGAAAATCCAGATAGACGGCGTCACTCATTATCAGGCCACAGAGAAAGGCGTCCGCCTAAAGCCTATTTCAACAAAAAATCTTACTGTATCATTGTTTTTTTTCATCTAAAACTCACCTTAATTAATTCTTTACCTTGATCTATGGGTACAATTTTCAAATATTCCATTGTAGTTTGTAGTTTGCTATGACCCAATATTCTATGCAGAACCACAACATCTCCACCAGACCGTAGCCAATTCACAGCAAAACTATGCCTAAATTGATGAGGATGACCATAAAAATACTTTTTTGTTATTTGATATGCCCTTTGCCTCGTCCAGGGGAATAATTTATCATCTGATTTTAATGATGCCATATAAACCTGTAACATATTTCGCAACTCTGGGTGCAATGGGACCACCCTATGCTGATATTTTCTGCTTTTCAACCATCTAAGAGTTACAGTATAATTTTCTATATCAATGTCGCGCTGCCTGATTGAGATGACTTCGGTCACCCTAGCCCCAGACATCCACATAAAAATAAAAAACATACGATGTTTGTGGTTATTGACTTGATCAATATGTGAGTTGATATAGTCTTTTTCCCAATACTTAGGAATATCCCTCTTTACCGTTTGTGACGAAAATGTCAAATCCTGTCTTTCCGGATCTAGGCTTACAATATCTTTGTTTATAAAGGATTCATGTTCCATTGTCATTCCTCTTGTCATTATGGGCGTAAGGTAAAGTAAGGTAAATTTTGTTTTTCCATTTTTTTTGCTTGAGTTGAAAATGGGACTTCTCGTCCAGCCAGCAAAACCTCCGGGCTACTAAACCGAACATTTGCAATTTTACGAGAGTTTTGCTGTTTTAACACACATTCGTAGGTGTTCTTATCTTCTCCTCTTACTTCCCCTATCGGGTGTGTGTGCTGTTTAACGTGTCCCATTTTCAATTTTGCCTAAACCTTTATTTATAGCTTCAACTATCCATAAAGCCATTGTTAATTTTGGAGCAACCAAAAAACTTATTGTATCGTTTCGTTTAGCCATTTTGTTTTAATATCGGAATTAAGAGGAAACCTTGCGAGGTTTCCTCTTAATTCCTTTTATGCGTGTCCGAAGGACTAAAAAGTCCCGCCGTTTATTTGAATACATTTTCACCATACCAACAAGCCTCTGCACATTTATTATATAATTCTGATGAAGTGGAAAGATTTTTGTATCCATATTGCACCCATTCAGCATATATACAACCATCATAACAATCCCATAAAAAAATCTCGTTACCGATTATTAAACCAATAATTAAAGATAATGGGATTATCCATAAAATATGTTTCCAATTCATTTTAACCTCCTAACTTTTTTAATCATCCCTCTTGGGATTAATTGATTATGTTTTACCATATCTTCACCAAAGAGCATAAAACCAAGTATAATATATTTAGGGCATTCAAATAATAAATATCCTATACTTAATGTGCGTATAATATTAGCGTTAAGGAAAGTTCCTGTAAGGAATTTGGGTGAGCCGTAGGCGAACTCTTTAACGCATATTAAATCCCTTTCCATAGGAAAGTTGCCGTAGGCAAAGTTCGGAGTTTTGCGATTACTCATCTTCTAATCTCCCATAATAAACATTTGTAGTTGCATCTTTCGGAAAATCCTTAAATAAAATTTGCTCCATTAAATCTTTCATTTTTATATTAAGTTCATAAACCTTACTCATAGGAGATTTCCTCATTTCTATTTTGTTTTTGAACTTATAATCTTGTAAGCAAATTTTATGATTAATCAACTTTAAGGCTTTTCCGATTAATTTATGTTCTTCAAATGTTAGTTTCATTTTATACCTCTGGAGCAAAACTCCGAATTGGATTTAATATCAGGATTTAACGAAGTTCTGCCAAAGGCAGAATTTGGGGAAATTCATCAGAATTTCCCGTTAAATCCTTATTAAGTGAGTGTTCTGAAAGAACACCTTGAGTAAAGTTTGGGGCGTTCATTTTAAAAATAATTTCTCCTTAACATAAGCAATATACTGATTAAAAGCATCTTTCATGTTTTCAGTATATAACCCATTACTTAACCATGCTTCAGCTAATGCTTCTTCAATCAA
>CAZKQS010000027.1:0-7506 GCA_964554985.1 uncultured Thermoplasmatales archaeon
TTCTCTTGAAAATATTTCAAAAACCGTAATTGATTTTTCAAAAAATAATTTGAAAAAAAATATAAGCTTTGCAATAAGATCTAAAAGGGCAGGTAATCATAATTTTTCAAGCCAAGACGTATCAGTTAAAGTTGGTACTGATATAGTTGAAAAATTTGGATCAAAGGTAGATTTAACAAATCCAGATTATGAGATATTTATAGAAGTTAGAGGGAATAATTCATATATATATGATAAAAAAATTCCTGGGCCGGGTGGGATGCCAGTTGGCTCACAAGATAAAGTTCTAAGTATAATTAATGATCCTTTTTCAATCCTATCAAGTTGGTATCTTTTAAGTAGAGGATGCAGAGTACTTTTTTTTGTTAAAAATAAAAATTTTTTAGGTGAGTTAAAATCCTTTTGTAAAAAATGGTACATACAAAAGGATGTAGTCTTTTTTGATGAAAAAAACGATTTTTTCCAAGAAACAAATAAAATTTTAAAAGAAAAAAACTGTAAAGCAATTGTTTCAAGTATATATCAATTAAATAAAGAGGAAATCATGAAGCTCAAAGAATATAAAAAAAATTTTCAAGCAACTATCCTCTATCCTCTTATTTCAATGGATAAAAAAGAAATTGAAGAAGACATCAATAAAAAAGGTTTATTATTATGAATATTTTAATATTTGGTGCAGGTGCAATTGGTTCATTTTTTGGAGGGATTCTTTCTAAAAAAGAAAATGTAATTTTAATCGGCAGAGAACGTCATGTAGATAAGATAAATAAAGACGGACTAAAAATATCTGGAAAAACAAAATTAAAAGCTAATGTCAGATCTTTTGAATCAGTTGATGATATATCTGAAAAAATTGATTTAGTCGTTCTAACTGTTAAGTCTTATGATACCTATAAGGCGTGTAAGAAAATTAAAAATATTCTTTCAAAAAAAACAGTTGTGTTAACCTTGCAAAATGGACTAAATAACATTGAAAAAATTAAAAAATTTGTAGATAAAAAAAATATTATTGCAGGAGTTACAACAAATGGTGTTGTTTTTGAAAAACCTGGTTTTATTGTTCATACTGGTAAGGGTTATACTACAATAGGTGAATTGGACGGGTCAGAATCAGAAAGAGTTAGGAAAATAATTGATATTTTAAATAATTCAGGTATAAAAACCTCGTTTAATCCAAATATAAATAAGGAAATATGGTTGAAAGGAATAGTTAATTCTAGTATTAATCCACTAACAACTTTTTTTAGATGTAAGAATGGATTTTTAAAATTAAACCCTATCCTAAAAAAAATTGTTGAGAATGTTTGTAGAGAATCAACAGATATTGCAATATCGGAAGGCATCTATCTTAATCACTCTGAAACTCTTAAAAAAACTATGTCTGTAATTTCAGATACAAAGGATAATTATTCTTCTATGTTTCAAAGCTATAAAAAAAATAAAGCCTTAGAAATCGATTCTATAAATGGTTTTTTATTTGAAATAGGTAAAAAAAATAAAGTTGATACTATTTTTAATGAGATGCTTATCTATTCCTTAAAAAATATCTAAAAATCATTGTTTTTGGTATATTGTGTTACAATTATTATATATAATGCATGATTTATTATTATATGGTTAGAGTGAAATAAAATTATTTTATTATAAATCACACCATTTTTTCACTCTTAACCTTAATATTTATATTCCTTTTTTACCAGGTATTTTTGGAAATAGAGAAGCTTCTTCTATATTTTCCAGTCCGCATATGTATCTAGTAAGTCTCTCTATACCTATTCCAAAGCCTGCAGATTTAGGTAGGCCTTTTTTTGCAATATCTAAGTATGCTTTGAAATCTTTGAATCTTTTTCCTTTTATTTTCATTCGTTTTTTTATCCTTTCTAGTTTGTATTCTCTCTCTCCACCTGATAATGCTTCGCCATATCCTTCTGGGTAAATTAGATCCATATCTGCTAAGTATCCTTTTTTATCTTTGTGTTCTTTGTCATAAAATTCCCTATGCATTATAGGCATATCAATGATCCATACAGGTTCGGAATGTTCTTTTGAAATTTTTTCTTCAAAATCTTTCCCATATTTTTCTAGTGCCTTTTTATAGGTAATTTTCTTGAATGGTCTTTTTGGTGTTTTAATTTCTCTTGATAATATTTTAAGTTCTTCTTTACATCCTTTTTTTATCGATTTAGTTAGACTTATAATCATTTCTTCACATAATTTCATTACATCTTCTCTTTTTGCGTTTTTTACTTCTAAATCAAGTTGGGTAAACTCGAAAAGATGTCTTTTTGTTTTAGAACTTTTAGAAGGTTCAAGTCTTACGTTTGGTGAAAAAACAAATATTTTGTCAAGAGTTTTAAGCGCTACTTGTTTGTGGAATATCATTGATTGAGTTAAATGATATTTTTTTCCATAGCATTCTATATTTCCTGGTGTTGTTGGATGATTTAATGGGTCAGTCATTGGAGAAAGTATTACTGGAGAAATTTCTATAAAGTCCTTTTTTTCCAAGTAATCTGCTAGTTTTCTTCTTATTTTGCTTTGAATTTTTAATATGGCTTGTTTTTTTGTTTCCATCATTATGATATTTGCGTTTGAATGTATATAAACATATTGTAAAAATATTTGTCATATATTCGAAATATGACAACTTATTAATATATTAACCGACATAATGTAAAATATGCTTGATGAAAAAAATCAAAGAATAATGGATGAATTAAAGAAAAACTCAAGGAACTCTACAAAAAATATCTCAAAAAATACAGGAATACCAAGAGTTACAGTTCATGACAGAATCAAAAAAATGAAAAATAAGGGGATAATCAAAAAGTTTACAACAAATATAGATTATAAAAAAATAGGTTTTCCAACAGAAGTATTTATTTTCGTATCATTTCAATCAGGCCTAAATATATCTCAGAGAGAGTTAGCAAAAAGAATATCAAAAATAAAAGGAGTTTTTGAAGTACATATTATCTCAGGCGAATATGATCTTTTGTTAAAAGTTAGGGGGGAGTCTTTAGAAAAAATAGGTAAACTAGTTGTTGATAAACTAAGAAAACTAAAAGGCGTTGGAAAAACACTAACTTTTGCTTGTTTTGAGACAATAAAAGAATAAATAATGTTTTTTCATTACAAATTTATAGGTTCTAAAATGAAAATATTTGTAACAAGAAAAATTCCAGAGAAAGGTTTAGATTTATTAAAAAAATATCATGAAATTGAAGTAAACCCTAAAGATTCTGTTCTTTCAAAAAAAGAAATAATACAAGGGATCAAAGGTAAAGATGCATTATTATGTCTTTTAACTGATGAAATAGACAAAGAAGTAATAGAGTCAGAAAAAAAACTAAAGATGATTGCAAATTATGCAGTTGGTTACAACAATATAGATGTTAAAACTGCAACAAAAAACAAAATACCAGTTAGTAACACACCAGGTGTTCTCACAGATACAACAGCTGAAATGGCATGGGCATTACTTTTTTCGGCAGCAAGAAGAATAGTTGAGGGTGATAAATTTACTAGAAAAGGAAAATTCAAAGGATGGGCACCAATGCTCATGCTTGGCCAGGATATTCATAAAAAAACTCTTGGAATTATAGGAGCTGGCCGAATTGGAACTAGTTTTGCAATGAAAAGTAAAGGATTTGAAATGAAAGTTATTTATAATGATAAAAAAAGAAATGTAAAACTTGAGAAAGAACTTAATGCAGAAAAAGTAGAACTTGAACAACTCTTGCAAGAATCAGATTTTATATCTATACATGTACCTTTAGTTGATTCTACAAGACACCTGATTGGCAAAAAAGAACTAAAAATGATGAAAAAAACTGCGGTTTTAATAAATACTTCAAGAGGGCCTGTTACTTGTGAAAAAGCACTTATAGAGGCTTTAGATGAAAATTGGATTTTTTCAGCAGGTCTAGATGTATATGAAAATGAGCCAGATATCTCTGAAGAATTAATCAACCTTGATAATGTCGTTTTAGAGCCTCATTCTGCATCAGCAAGTATTGAAACTAGAACAAAGATGGCAGTTATTGCAGCAGAAAATTTGATAATGGGATTAGATGGAAAAAAACCACTGAATTGTGTAAACCCTGATATATTTAACAAATAGTGATATTATAGTAACATAATGTTTAATAGGTAATTTTTTTGTAAAATAATGAAGAGATTATAACATTTTTTTATTTTAAAGTTACTATAATAACATAATTTTAATAATGGTTTAGCATTATAATACTAATTAGGTTGAATAAATGAAAGCAAAATCACTTTTTATAATGTCTTTAGCAATGTTTTTAGTTATACCCTCCTTTGGAGCAATTAGTTTATCTTTTGAAGTAAAAAATATTTCAACATTAAAAGAAATTGATAAATCTAATTCTGAAGATGTAGAATACTATGCAGTATTAATTGGAATATCTGAATTTGAATGTATTGACACTCTTCCTGAAGATAAACTTGATGATAATGCAATAGGAATGCAGGAAGTTTTAACTAATGGCAAAAATTGGAAGGAAGAAAACACTCTTCTTTTGACAAATGAAAATGCAACAAAAAAAGCAATACAAAGCTCAATTGTTGATTGGCTAGATGAACGAGAAGATGAAAATGATTTTGTTTTGTATTATTTTTCAAGTCACAGTCTTAAAATGCCTCTAAAAAATAGAAAGCACGGTCATACCTATTCGTTTCCATATGATATATCAGATTATAAGTTTTCAGAGGATAAAATTACAGATATCGAGCTTGACAGCTGGCTCGATGAACTTGAATCAAATAACGTGTGTTTGATACTTGATACATGTTACTCAGGTAAGATGAAAAGTTTAGTTCAAGAAGATAGAGTGATTCTTACAGCCGGAGGTAAGCATTTTTTTTGTGGTGTTGATGAATCAGATGCTCTTGGTTATGGAATTTTTACCTTTTTTATAATGCAGGGATTAAAAGGAATAGCAGATATCAACAATGATGGATGGGTTTCAGCAGAAGAATGTTTTATATACGCAAAAATACCAACAATAGTATCATCGATATGGAAACAATTTCCATTTATTCAAGAATGGAATAATCAGACAATAATTTGGTTTTTCCAGGTCCCAACAATGTATGATCGCAATTTTGGAAGTACGCCTATTATAGAATATAATCTTACCTAGAGGGTGTAAAATAAATGAATAAACAGGCTGTAGTGTTACTTATTGTATTAATCTTTGTTTCTAATCCTTTGGTTTTTGCTTCTGTTAAGAAAAACTCTGTATTAGTAAATACGACTGTTAATGATAGTCTTTTAGACGGTTCTTTTCTTGAAACAAGAGATGGAGTTAGAATAATTCATCTAAATGGCTCACACTACAAAATGGGCTATCAACTTGCTACTCTTCTAAAAGAAGATTATTTAGCTAGTTACCGTGCATGGCTTGCTTGTCTTCCATATTCATATGAGGAGTTACTTGCTCTTTGGAATGGTGTAAAAGATAATATTCCACAAAAGTACATCGATGAAATCCAGGGTAGAGCTGATGCATTAAATATGTCATTTGATGAAATAGCTATAATGGAAGTTATTGGTCTTGCGATATACAAAGATAAAAAGTGCTGTGGCCTTGCATGCTGGGGCCCTGCAACAAAGGATGGTAAACTTTATCATTTCAGAAGCTGTGATGGAAATCTTAACACTAAAGATCCGGTAACTGGAAAATATGCATCAGATGATCAACTTTTAATAGTGCGAAACCCAGAGGAGGGTTATTCCTCTGTTGTAATTGGCCTGAGCGTAGAAGTTGGTTCTGAAGGTGGGTTTAATGAAAATGGAATTGGGATAGGTTATTCAGCGGTTTATACCTCTGATATAAACAAAAATGGAATTCCCTGCGGCATAAGAAAAAGAATGGTTCTTGAAGAATCAAATTCACTTAACAAAGCAGTTATAATATATTCTCAAAATGCAACATGCGGATGGAATCAAATAATATCTGATGGTAAAAATTCAACAGCTGTTGTTATTGAACAAAGTGGAAGTTATAACAAGGTGTGCCGCTGGAATGATACATCAGAGAAAAATTATCCTTCATGGGAAATTGACCATGTATTAAGAAGAGGTAACTTTTTCCTTAACCCTGTTGAAGCAGGATTTAGAGAGGATATATATAAGAAAAGTAATTTTTTAAGATACGTACTAAATTTCATTGGATTTAAAACAGAGTATAACTACTATGGTTACATCTTACATTATAAAATGATGAGTAAGGCTATAGATGAAAAATGGGGAAATCTTGATTTAAATAATACTATTATTATGATGAGAGATGTATATCAAGGAAAAACAAATAATTTTTATGGATTCATGAAAAGGTTAGTGCCAATATATGCAAACACTTTTCATCAGTGGGTAGTCTGTCCTGAAACTGGTGATATGGCTGTTTCTTTTTCAAATCAAACAAGAACTGCTTATCTTGAGCCTATCCATTATTTCAATATATATGAACTGATGAATAACTAAAAATCTTAGAAGACTATAATGTAAATGTCCATACTTCTGGTTCTTTTGGTAGATCTTCTTTTTCTATGTCTATTTCGTTTCCAACATGTAAGACCTTATACGGGTTTTTCTTTAAAAACGGCTCAATACCTGATATAGGAAGAGAAAGTCCACCTATTTTATAGTGCATTGGAATAACTATTTTTGGTTTTATTTTTTTTATGACTTTCCATGCTTTTTTACAGTCGATAGTAAATGTTCCACCGATTGGAATAAACAACACATCAATGTCGCCAAAATTTGATGTGATTTCGTCATTCAACTCATGTCCAAGATCACCTAAATGACAAAAAGTAATGTTATCAATTTTGAATCTAAATATGATATTTTCTCCTCTCTTAGCTCCTTGTGATTCATCATGAAATGATTCAAAACCTTTGATTTCAACATCTTCAATGTTTTTCTTACGAATATCTGTAATAACTTTAGAGTCTTTTTTATCTACAGATTTTACACTATTATGATCATAATGATCGTGTGAAACAAGAATAATATCTCCCTGTACATTTGGTGCAGGTATTCCGATTGACCGTCCATCATGTGGATCAGTGATGACAGTTAAGTCATTAGTTACTTCAAAGCACGAATGGCCATGCCACCTTATTTGCAACATGCTCTTTTTTACTCCCCCGGTAAACAAAAGACAACGCAAATTAAATATAAAAGATTATGGAATGTTTTTAAGGCCTTAATCGACCAAAACAAATGTACTCAACATCGTCTTTTAAAACTCTTGCAAAAACAATTTCTTTGTTCACAGAATGTGCAAGCCTGACAGCACGACTAAACTCAGACCAAAGACTAGAAAAATCTTTATCAACAACATGAACAAGATACTCAGCATGAATATCATTAGGATGATCAGTATAAACACGGAAATTAGTTCCAAACTTAAAACCAGTTTTCACAACAAGTTTTTTCTTTTTTAAATCCTCAAAAATTAAAAACTCATCTAA
>CAZKQS010000027.1:7516-12529 GCA_964554985.1 uncultured Thermoplasmatales archaeon
TCTTTGAAAACAGAAACCTGTTCAATTATATCAGAATGCTTTTCTTTTGCATATTTTAAAAATTTAGATTTAGAAAAACCTTTACCTTTTTTATCCTCAAGAGAAATTGCTTTTTTAACTAATAAATGCAAGGCTTCAACAAAAGAAATCTGTAATCCTGGTCCGAAAGGTTTACCAAAAAATTCTTTTTCAAACAAATCTTTTGTTTTTTTATTATTAAATATAAGTACTCTATCCTCTAAAACTAGGCCCTTTATTTTACCAAATTTGTTTGGTTTAATATTACCTTTAAAATCTAGATTTGAGACTTTATAATATGTAATATCCCCTTCATCATCAACAATAGCTATCCACAAAGAAGAAGTTCTAGAAATTTCATCTAAAAGTTTATGTGTTTTTTCTATATCAAAAAAATCTCTCTCAGAAAAAACACAAACAAAAAACTGTGATTCCTCTCCATTTTTATTATGTTGATATAAATCAAATATTGTCTCTTTTTCACTTATTTTAACAATATGCCCTCTGCGTCTTAGATCTTTAAAAACAAGGTATTTCAACTCAAAATAATCTATTTTTTTTGAAGCAAGTTTTACTAAAGCTTCAAAATCCACTTTTTTTTTATCTGAAAAGATCTTTATCTTTTCTTCATCAACTAAAAAGCAACCTTCAATTAAGTTAAGCTCAAGAGTCCCACCAGAAAGAGTTTTACCCATCCTGCTTTTGTTATATAGCCTTCCTACATCTTTTGCTTTTTCAACAATTATTTTTTTATCTTTTAGTTCTCCTGTGATCATCATTTTAAACACTCATCTTAAAAATAAAGGTTTATTAGTTTTTTTTGTAGTAATCTCTAATACTTCTTGGAATCTGATTATTAGGATAATCTTTTGGATTAAAATTTGTTTCTCTTTTTTTATATATTTGTTTCTTACTAGCCTTTACCTTCTTATCTTCTAAACTTGATTTTACACCTGTTATAATAAACCCGATTCCTAAACCTGCAATTAAGCCTAAGAATATTCCAAATAAGACAAAGAAATAGTCTAGATTATAGCCGTTTGAAGATACAGGAGGTATACCAACATATCTGGAACTAGTCGTGCCACATGAAAGATTCGTAAAACCAAGTGCACCTGCGATCATACCACTATATTTATAGTATGAAACAGCAGAGCTATATAAAGATTCGTTACTAAGACTTTCAGCAAATTCATAGTAACTTACAGCAAGTACAGGTTCAATATTCATTGTCCTAAGTTTAGCAATATTTTTATTTGCATTTTCACTAGCAATATCAAGTTTATCTTTTGCATTTGTACCAATTATTTCTATTGCTAGATTCGCATTAACTAACCCTTCAAGTGCTTCAAATAAAGCTGAAGCGGCAAGTCCTCTATCTAGATCATCTTGAGCAGATTCAATCAAGCTTTCTGAAACTCTAAGGTAACTAATAGAGCTAATATCTGAACTGCTCATTTCCTCGAGAAGAATTGTAGAATAATAGGATGCTTGTTGGGCTTCCCCAATGTACTCTATAGCAAGATTTTGCACTGTTTCATCGGAGAGTTCTTCAGTATCATTAAAACTATTTCCAATCTCAATCCACCAGTCGACACTGTTTAATCTTTCAATTGCAAAAGACATGTTTTCAAGTAAAGATAAAATATCCCAAAAACTTCTTACATCATTTTCTTCATATGCTTTTTTCCAAAATTCTATAGTATCTCTTGCTTCAGAAACTCTTTTCTGAGCAGCGCCTACGCTTTGTAGGGTAATGTATCCTTTTATATCAGAGTTCTTTGCTTTTTTGCTTGCATTGTCATACAAATCTGTGCTTTGATCTATTAAGCTTTCAATGTAATCTTGTCTATTGCTATCTGTTTCTATATCATAATATTCACATGCATATTTTACAAATCTAGAGTTTATTAGTGATTGGAATGATTTACTGGTGCTAGTGTAGTACTGTTTTTCTTCAAACCATTTTTCAGAATCATTCAAGGTTTTTTTTGCATTATTGATTTTTCCTTCTACAAAATTTTTATAGTTATCAGAACTAAAAAAACCTCCAACATTTGGAATGGAAGAAGTTTCCAACAAATCATAAGAACTATCATAGTTTTCTTGAGCAGAGCTTAAAAGACTAGATGCAAGAGGCTTCATAGAATTAACATAGTCTTCAGTTGAAATATCTTCTAAAGATATATCTGAAGAAAAATTATAACCTGTAAAATATTGTAATGCATCATTAACATCTTCTACTTCATTTACTTCAAGATTATAAGCTTTTTCTTGTACATATTCATCAACTGTTTTTGTGACTGTTCTTTGTACTGGTATCCATGAGCTTCTATCTACAATTGCCTGGGTATAAGTACTTTGACCGTTAGGAATTAAAAAACGATTTGCACCAACAGACCATGCAGCATCAATTTTTTGAGGAATACCTCCAATCGGTCCGATACTTCCATCTGGGTTAATCATACCGGTCATAACCGTCTTATTTGCCATCTCCCAATTTTCAAGAAGAGATATAGTTGCAACAGTCATAATACCTCCAGCTGAAGGGCCACCTATGATAGGGGCTGAAGTTCTAACAACAAAGAAATAATCATAATTATTAGGATTAATGTTACAGTTGTCGTCATTTCCAACAAGACTGCTTGCTACTTTTACTGCAAGTCTTGCTGAACCCTGCATATCTACTTGTGTTAGAGGATGTGTATCAACAAAAACACGACCGCTGCCGTTGTTTTGTATTGTAACTGTTATAGTTGAAATAACACCAATATAACCCTCTTCTGTTGTTGCTACCGCTGGAGCATAAACCGTTACATTTCTATATAACACTGATTGAGAATCTTGATATATTTTCCCTGGATTACTTTTTACTATTGGAAAAATCGTGTATAGAGAAATAATCAAAGCTAAAGCGATTAATATAGCTGCATTTTTTCTTTTCATTGTCATAAGTCCCCCGAATGTATTTTTTATTATAACTTTTAACTTATAGATATTACTTATTAAAAAAGGTTTTGTGATTTAATTTTTTTCTCTTTTCACGATGTTTTGAATTGTATTCTCCAATAGCCTTAAGTAGGGGAATTTAATACCATTCCCCATCTTATAACTATAAATAAAAAGATGTTAAAGTAGAAATTTGTCGGAGGCATAAATAATGGTAAAAATTCATGAGCAGATTTTAAGAGACGGGCATCAGTCTATGCTTGCAACTCGTATGAGAACTGAAGATATGTTGCCAATTTGTGAAAAACTTGATCAAGTTGGATATTTTTCAATGGAAGTATGGGGTGGAGCAACTTTTGATGTTCCTATAAGATATTTAAATCAGGATCCATGGGAAAGAATAAGAAAACTTAAAAAAGCAATGCCAAACACACCTATGCAGATGCTCGAGCGTGCAATGAACATTGTTGCATATTGGAATTTTCCAGATGATGTTGTAAAAAAATTCATATTTTTAGCAAAAAAGAACGGTGTTGATTATTTCAGAATTTTTGATGCACTTAATGACATTAGAAACATGGAAATACCAATGAAAGCTGTTAAAGAAGAAGGAGGGCACGTGCAAGCATGTATGAGCTATACTATTTCACCAGTCCATACTGTTGATTATTATATTGAAAACTTTAAAAAACTCGAAAAAATGGGTGCAGACAGCCTATGTATTAAAGACATGGCTGGAATGATATCTCCACAGCGTGCTTATGACATAATCAAAGGATGCAAGGATGCAGGGGTTAAAGTTGAAATGGATCTACATTCACATTGTACAAGCGGTATGACTGGTATGGCATATCAAAGAGCAGTTGAAGCAGGTGTTGATATAATTGATACATCAATTTCACCTATTTCAGGTGGCACTGCAGCACCACCTACAGAGAGTATTGTTGCAGCATTAAAAGGTACAAAATGGGATACTGGATATGATATGGATCTATTGATTGAAATCCGTAAGTATTTTTTGAAGGTCTGGGATAAATATAGACATCTACACAGATTCAACGCACTAAAAGTTGACCCAAGTGTAACAGTTCATCAGGTTCCCGGTGGAATGCTTTCAAATTTAATCTTCCAACTTGAAGAACAAGGTGCACACGGAAAATACCAAGAGATCCTTGCTGAAACTGCTAAGGTTCGTGAAGAACTTGGTTATCCGCCTCTTGTTACACCAACAAGCCAAGTAGTTGGAGTGCAAGCTGTTATGAATGTTTTACATGGAAGATACAAAGTTATTCCAAAGGAAACTAAGAACTATTGTAAAGGAATGTATGGAAAGCCTCCGGCGCCAATAAAAAAAGAGATTATGAAAAAAGTGCTTGGTAAAAACTGGAAAGATGAAGTAATTGACTGTAGGCCTGCTGATTTACTTGAACCAATGTGGGAGAAGAGAAAATCTGAACTTAAAGAACACAGTGATGTAAAAATTACAGATGAAAACGTAATGACTTATGCAATTTATCCTCAAGTTGGTCTTAAATTTTTACAGGGAAAAGCACAAGCTGAATTTACCTCTGATGAGTTACCTCTACCAATTGATCATAAACTAACACGCGGTATGGTTAAGCAATCATTTCCAGATGTAAATGACTTATGGCTTGAAACTGAAGCTCCGGAAAACCGTAGCGGCCCAGCACAAATTCCAACTGAGTTTGATGTTGAAGTCGACGGTGAACCGTTTGAAGTTAAAGTAAATCCAAAGGGTGGATTTATGGTTGCTGGAGAAGGGGCAGCAGCTGATGCAGTACCAAAAGATGTTGAAGGCGGTATTAAATCAAATATGCAAGGAACAATCTTGTCTGTTAAAGTTAAAGCCGGTGACAAGGTTAAAACAGGCGACATAATTGCGACAATTGAAGCTATGAAGATGGAACAGGAAATCAAATCTGAAAAAGATGGAGAAGTAAAAGAAATATTCATAAATGAAGGGGATTCAGTTGCTAACGGCGACCTTCTAATGCAGATATTATAAAAATAAAATTCGAGGTATTA